>CAYJTD010000066.1:0-7697 GCA_964372525.1 uncultured Nitrosopumilales archaeon
TATATTTACAGAAAGGCACTTGAAAAGGGTCTGGTAAGGGGCAGATCGATCTCTGCACTTGTTGCTGCGGCATTATATGCTGCATGTAGGGATACAGAAACGCCCAGAACTCTAAAAGATATCGCTGGTTCCAGCAACATAAAGAAGAAGGATGTCGCAAGGTGTTACAGATTACTGATAAGGGAACTGGATCTGAAGATGCCTGTTGTTGATCCAGTTAGATGTGTTGCTAGGATAGCAGGCAAAGCTGGTTTGAGCGAAAAGACCAAGAGGAAGGCGCTTGAAATACTAAAGAAAGCAGAAGAGGTAAAGATTTCTGCAGGAAAGGATCCCATGGGGCTTGCAGCAGCTGCACTTTATGTTGCATGTGTAATGAATGGCGAGAACAAGACGCAAAAGGATGTTGCAGAAGCCGCTGGAGTTACAGAAGTAACCATAAGAAATAGATACAAGGGTCTCAAGTTGGCCCTTAAACTCTAACTTTTTGTTTAGCAACCATAAAATATCATTTAGTGTAAACTGAGGTGAATGCTTAGAAAGTCATTGACTTTATTCCTGATAATAACACTGGCAACTTTAAGTTTGTCGCAGCATCTTTACGCAGGTGCTGTTGACGCTTACCTTGACACAGATAAAGATGAAAGAAGCTTGGGCGATGACCTTACAATATTCGTAGCCGATCCCGACGTAAACATAGATTCTAGGACTATAGAGAGAATTCCTCTAAATACGGTATTCATAGACACAAACAAGTTCGGTGAAACTCCACTTGATAGTATATTAGCTCGGACAGGTATCAGCGCTAGCCACCCATTTCTGCAAGAAACAGGGTTTAATACTGGCATTTTTGCGATTACCCTAGAAAGTATAAACAGCAAACTGGTTGATCGGGGTTCACAGATCAGGATCATTTATTTTGATAACACCCCTTCTGGTGGCGGTTCTCCTGTAAGAATTCAGACGGTCGTTCCAGTAGTTGAAGCAAAGATCGCTGTTATATTCGATAGAAAGGAGTATTCGCTCTTCGATCAAATTGAGATCAAGGTGATAGCACAAATGTTCAATGCCAACAGGAACAAAATGGATACACTGAACACACCAACTGGAAGCAGAGTTGCAGTTACAACATCTTCGGGTCAGACATACTATCCTCCAATGTTTGAAACAGGTATAAGCACAGGTGTCTTCGTTGGCAAAGTACAGCTCACACCGGATCAAAATGAAAAGAATGGGGATCTTGTTGTTACAAGTGGTGATAGGATCAAAGTGAGTATACTCATTGTACCAGGTTTTGAAGTGTCAGATTTGGCAGCAATAATTGCTACTATAGGTAGCATAACGTTCGACAGGTCAGAATATTCGGTAGGGGATACTGTCAAGGTTATAGTTACCGATAATGATGAGAATAGAGACTCTAATGTAAGCGATACTATACGGGTAAAAATATGGTCTAATACCGATATTTCAGGAATAGAACTCATGCTTCAGGAGACAGAAACTGCATCAGGAGTTTTTGAGGGAATGCTGACACTTTCTGCAGAACGTTCTACAGGTGAAAGCCTAGTTGTAGAGGATAATGATATAGTGATAGGAGTATACAAGGACAGAACTGTGCCATCGTTAACAGAAACCATTGCAATGAAGGACCTGTTTGTAACAGCCAGCATAGGCTCTATAACAACTGGCATAATGACCTCTGATCCTCTAGTTTTAGATCAGAATGATCGTAGTGTTAGCAGTATAGAAGTGGGTGCGCAGACAACAATACAGGTGTCAATAACTAACGCAAAGACAATGGAAGAAGCATTTGTTTATGTAATTCACATCAAGGATTCTGATGGTTTTACTTCCCAGCTGTCATTCATAACTGGAATGCTCAACGCATACCAGTCTATTAGTATAGGTCGCCTCTGGACGCCTGATACAGAAGGCATGTACACAATAGAAGTTTTCACATGGAATAGTTTAACAGAACCTACTGCCTTTTCACCTATGAAGAAATCTATAGCAATTGTTAAATGATAAACTTAACCTACTTTGCGACCTTTTTTCTTTCGTTTATGTTTGTCACAAGTTCATCTACCATGTCAGCTATTTCCTTCACTTCCTGTTCTGTTATCTCTCCATGACCCTTTGCATTCATAAGGGCACCCCTGATCATGCTCATTGATGCCGTTATTTCTGTATCTAGCTGAATTAGTTGCTCTAGCAGGTCTTTGTTCACACTACCGTTAGGAGCAACAAGTTTTTCATATCCATCTGCGGTCGTTCTATTAATATCGTTAAAGACCTTAACAAGGTCATTCCTTAGCTTTTTAAACTCAGTGCCGTTTTTGTAGTTATTCAATATATAATCCATGTACATAGAACTATCATCGATCTGTGTTTTTACGTAATAACTGATATACCTGCTAATCTCACTCATCTCAACATAGTTTGATCTACCAGTCTCCAAAGCTTTCTGTAACAACGATGCCAGTTTCACGATACCATTGAAGGCGGGTTTCTGCTCTTTCTTGTACTTCGTATCGTCTCCTTTAGACATCTATCAGTGTAAAAGTATCGTTACTTTTATTTGTTTATAACACATGTTTCTCTGAAAATACAAATATCATAAATGACAAATATTTTGTGTAATCTGATGTAAAATCAAATCACGTGAACTCTTTTCTTTTGCTATCTCATTAAGCTCGGTTCTATCAAACACATTGCTAAATTCCCTGTTTATTACATCCATGTACATACCAACTTCATGTTCGTCCATATATTGGAATTGAAATTCGCCATCGTATGGTGATGGGTCGCCATCTCTACTTATGAACTCGATATGTATGAGAGGGTCGCCACGCTTGATAGTGATTGGTGTTCGTTCGTTGCTAAGGTTCACTAACTCAAGTGCAAGCCTGCCAATAAAGCCACTGAACTTTTGCTGCGTTTAGGAACGAGAGCCCGAACCTGCCGTACCTGCTTTTGGCAGTTAAATTAGCCACGTAATTTGGAGGTGTAAAGACCGCCTCATGCGATATCATATTCCTATGTTCTTAGTTTAGTGTGACTTCGTCCTTCACCGTCAGAACGTAACCGTCGCCATCAAGAAGAGCGTGTGTAAACGGGTATATTCATCTGTATTTTTCGACAAGTTTAACAAATTTGCTTTTGCCTGCAACAGTCATACCGCTACATAATATTGCTGTCTTTAAAACTATTTTGTTCTTTCACAGCGATATATTCCCGTATCTTTTTTTGCAAAAACAAGCCAATGGCAATTATCCCAGCTATAGTAAGTAAAAAGTCTATACCGCCAAGCAATGGATTATCGGTCGTACTGTTTGCAGGGAAGCCCCACACAGTGTTGCCGAAGTACCCATAGGCGAATATGAAGTAATTAGTGCTCCAATGCATCAATATTGCAGTATGCAGACCATATCGATAGTAAAGCCATCCTATGATCCAGCCACCAATCATAGCTTGTGTGATCTTGCCATAACTCCATCCACCGCCAGAAAACAGGTGTGCCAGCCCAAAGAGTACGGCGCTTACAGTTATCAGCAAATACACGTTTCTGCGCGTATATTGATCAAATTGAATACACTTGCTAGGATACCACAGTGTCTTGAAGAAATCTTTGATGGAGTGCCTCGCTGCCAGCATTATATACGCAGGTATGCCTATCAACATAACCCTGAAACCCAGTTCCTCTCTTATTGGAGCAGCTGTTATGTTAAAGAACTGGATCAACGGATTTGAGAATTCCACAGAGCCCGTGCTTACACCTACTGATTGTTGTACGAGCTCCAGTGCCTTTGATATTACCAGTAATACGGCAAGCCATACTATAACCATGTGTACCGCATTGTCTCTAGAGGCCTTCTCTTCTCCTTCGATAGTTCTTACAAGCGATTGCAATATGTTCTTCCGGGGACCAAGCATGAGTACGGCAAAGAAAAGCAGATAGAAACACCATAAGACTATGAACATCTCTCCCAGCTGATTGTTTATAGGCAAATCGATTGGAAGGCCGGCAAAGAATATGTAAAAACTGTTTAATGGAAATTCGTATGTTAGCGTAGAACCAAGTTCCGTATTGAAGACAACATATGCACCAAAAGGATATGCTAGAACCATTAAAGCAAATAATATGCCTATTATTGCAGCATAAAATACCAGAAGAAGACGCTGAAACGCAAATTTGACATGCAAAACACGCACCTTAATGAACTTCTATAGAAGCTTCCCTAAAACCCAGATCGATCAAATGCTTTTTTATGTTATCTCTATGATCACCCTGCAGCAAAATATAGCCGTCCTTTGCTGTACCACCACACGCTAAACGGTTTTTCAGTTGTTTTACGATCTTGGTCAAATCGGCAAGCTTGGGATTAAAACCTTCTATCATTGTAGTATCCTTGTTAAAACGCCTCTTCTCAAGACGTACAACGATCCTAGTCTCATCCTTTTCTAGTTCGCCACAGGCGCACAAATCGTCGGGTAGTCCGCATTTCTTGCAGATAACCACCATCAATTAAAAATTGGCGCGTATCCGATTATTAAGCCTTCCTTCCGTTTATTGGATTCAGTTAACTCTACTTGTATGGTTATTTGTGCCATGCAAATATCACACACATATTGTTTTTATGATACTTTCCCATATTAGAGATTAGATTTGAGTAAGGAACGTATGAGTACGGCAGTAGAACTGCTCAGGAAAGGCGGTACGCTTGTAAGCGAATCCTGCAGTGCATGCAATGGTGTACAGGTGAAGTTTTCTGGCAAAATCATCTGCGTGAGCTGTGGGAAAGAGGAAGTGATTGAAGTGACAGAAACTGACAAAAAAGAAGCTAAGACTGGAGAAGTTGTAACAGATTTAAAAAATATAGTTTTATCAAAAATCAGTGAATTGCTGCCAGCTTTAAAATCTGAAAAAGATCTTACCAAACAGGCGGATGTGGCAAAGCTAATAAAGCATTACTTGGAGGTGCTTGAGAAGATACCAAAGGACAACGAATCTTGACAGGAAGATATTTATTAGATCAGCGGAAGCATGCTGGTTGAACATGAGTTCACGTAAAAACAAAAAGTCTGCTCCTCTACCTGCATCAAGTGCAGGTCTACTTAGGTTCTTTGAGGACGAGACAAAGGGCTTTAAGATAAGACCGGAGATTGTCTTTGGCATAGCGGGTGGCCTTATAGCTATATCTATACTGATAAGGGTAATATTCCCTGTATAGAGTATGAGCGAAGAGTCTGTAGGCAGAATACACAAAAGATTCTATCTAACTCTAATAAACCCAGAGTCCCATATAACTTCTCTTTTAATTTCATTTTTCTGTGCATCGCTGATAGTGATCTTATCGTACGTTTACTATCTAGACATTCCATTGTCAGAGCTTGTGGTTATTCTGCCTCTATCGCTTGCAGTGCTTTACGCAGCAAAGATGATCGATTTTGTTATTCTAAGGAATTTGCCTGTTGCAAAACTTACCAAGATCTATCATACAGCTGCATTCGCAAACATTTTCTGGTTAATCACTATAGTTCTAGGTATAGTTGCAGCATCTGTTCTCTCAAAACCAATAGTACATTTCCATTTCATCGTTGCTGGCATGTTCCTTGCGATGAGTCTAAGAATATGTGTATTTACTTCTGTATTTGGGGCAAATTTATCTAAAGCGATACCAGCATCAATTATTCTTCCATTGCTATTCTTTGCGGCATTTGTACCTATAGAATCTGTGCCGTTATACCTTGCCGATCCTGTAGGTTTGGGATTCGGTCTTTCTTTCATGATAATAGTCTCCTTGTGGTCGGCTATTGCTGATAGATCTGGAAGGCCTAACGTTGAAATTACATTCAAAATACTTCAGGCCTATTTACTAGCTTGGACAGACCTGAATCCAAAATCGATGGAGAATATAATAGAAGGCAAAGCGCTTGAGTCTGAGGTAAGCACTTACACGCTATCCTTCAAGACACCAAATGGTAAATCAGCCATAGTGATTCCTGATGTGCATCCTGGTCCATTCTACCCTGTTGGTGGCAGCAATCTTCCATATGAAATCTACAAAACATACTCCTCAAATTCAATGCAAGCAGTGGTTATGCATAGCGTATCAGATCACTCATTAAATCTTCCATCAAAAGAACAAGTTGAACGTTATATTAGAAGCCTAAACACTGGAACATCTTTTGATAATGGTAGCATCTGTACAGAACCCATAGTTATTCAGGTCAACAAAGCACGTGTTAGTGGTATTGTATTTGGCAAGGTTGCAATGTTGCTATTATCATTGTCGCCTCATGGCATGGAAGATGTACCAGAGTCCATCAGAAAAGAAGTGGAGAAGTATGCTAAAGAGAAGGAATTCAGCCTTGCTATAGTGATTGATACGCATAACTCTATGGGAAAGCATCTTGATGAAGATGACAGTGCTGATATGCTGAAAGTGTGCAGGATCGTATTGGATGAACTTAAAATGAAACCGCAATTCAATTTCGAATATGGTTTATGTCATTCATCAGAAATAGGCATAAGTGCAGATGATACTGGCCCAGCTGGAATGAGTGTGATGACGATTAAGGTGAATGAAAAGTTGTTTGCAATAGGATGGGCCGACGGTAATAACATGGTCAAGAACTTGCGGGAAAACATACTGCAACACCTTTCTGCAAATGGTATATCTATGCTTGAGGTTTGTACATCAGATACTCATTTCACATCAGGAAGGGCGCGAAATCTTACAGGGTATTTCACTTTTGGCAGTTTGAGTTCATTCGATACTGTAGGTAAATGGTATCTTGAGATGGCGAAGAAAGCGGTAGAGAAGATGACAGGTGCTAGTTATGAAGTATCGCATACATTATCTAATGTTAAAGTTATGGGTGGCGAACAGTTCTCTGATTATTCGAATGCGTTGGATCGTTCATTGAACATCACCAAAGTCTCTTTAGGTATTACAGTTGCGGTCTATATAGCAATGTTAGTTATTGGCTAAACTTATCCAATAACTATTAACTATGAACAACCTTCATGTTATCAAGATAACCAGACATTTCGTTTAGAAACGATCTAAATTTTGTTATAGGAACAATTGGCACATTGTTTGCAAACACTGTGGATTCAGAATGCAGAGTAAGTATAATTGGAACCGCATATTTTACATTATTATCTGTAGCTAGAAATACTTCTGCCCTTTGAACTTGCATGGAGGTAAATTTCTCCAATGTGGATGGGCTGCTTCTCTTCCAGTGTTTGCAATCAATCAGCAGTGCCATAGAATCTTTGATCCCAACAACATCTATCTCTATTCTCGGCCTCTTCAATCTAAATCCGTGCCGTGTAACGTATCCACTTGCGCCAAGTACATTTGCTGCTAACACCTCAAAATCCTTCCAGTCTAACAACTGCGACACATCCTCTGGATCTGCGCCCATTTGCATAGCCAAAATACTGGCTTGCATTTTATCCGATAAACCAAATTCTATTTGATTCGAGTCCATTTTGCCTATTTCATTACCGGTTAGGAATCTTAGTAGATCTACTGCTATTTTCTTGCCCAAACCAGCTGCGATAGCAAATTCATCTATCGAGAAGCTTCCTTCGTGTATGGCGGGTATAGCTTTCAATACAAGAGATGTATTCATGATAAGTAAGAAAGTATCACAATACATATTAAATTCTTCATCGGTAGAATCTTGTT
>CAYJTD010000067.1:0-7659 GCA_964372525.1 uncultured Nitrosopumilales archaeon
GCATTCTGGTCATGCTCTTCTGCGTTAATGCTCCCAAGTTTCCTATTACCATCGTAATAATCGCCAGTATTCCCAGCGCCAAGCTCCACTCTAGGTTAAGTGCAACCATTCCAAAGATTACAACTCTGAATGCAGCAACAAACCCAGCCTTCTTTGTAGCGGCTGCAAGGAATGCGCTTACTGTCGTAGGTGCGCCTTCGTAAGTATCAGGCAGCCACATATGAAACGGTACTAATGCTAGTTTGAAACCGAAACCTGCTATGAACATGGCCAAGGCCATCAATGCAATAGGTGAAAGTTCGCCATCGAGCTTTACTAGTTCCTGCAATACTACCGCAATATTGGTAGAACCTGTAATACCATATGCCAATGATATACCGTAGATAATGATACCAGATGATAGTGCACCGAAGATGAAGTATTTGATTGCTGCTTCGTTTGAAGTAGGATCTCTCTTGTGGAAACCTGCAAGAACATACGTAGGAATACTCATCAGTTCCCATGCCACTATCAACATAACTAGATCGGTAGAATATGCGAGCAGTACCATTCCTATAGTTGATAGAAGCAATAGCGAGTAGTATGGCGCTGGGTTTGGTGTTTTTCTCATGTACTCTATCGATGAAGCTGTTACCATTATTGCAACGATCAGCATTACAATTGCAAAGAATGAACCGAACATGTCTTCCGTTAATACCGCAGTGTCAACAAATGAAATTGCAGGTATTTCTTCACCTGTAAAAACCTTGAAGATTATTATGAATATGGATACGATTAGAGCACCGAATGCTATACTTCCGTATGTTCTGTGACTTGAACCGCGCTCTTTGCGCATTGCATCTATGACCGGTATTATAAGGCCTACCGTGCCAAGAATTATGGTTATTAAAATTGGAGTCGATAGTATGTCAACCATTCTTTATACACCTCCCATAAACAACAGCAAGAGTAGAAACACAAGTCCTACCGCAAATACGTAGACATATGTCTGTGTCACACCAGTTTGCATGAACCTTACCACTTTGGACCACCATGCCATGGCGAACTGGAACGATGGGTTCATGCCTTCTATTATAACACTTTCAAAGTAACGCCATATACCTCTGGAAATTATTAATGGGCCATGCACGAATACCCAGTAATAGATGCTGTTCACATACCATCTGTTTTCCAAGAATCGGTAGACAGCATATGCAGCTATGTTTGAACTTATGACACTCGGGTTCACATGCCTGCCTATGTAGAATATGTATCCTAAACCTGCACCGATACCAAACGCTAGCACAGACGATGCTATCGCTATGGGATTAAAGCTAACAACTGCATGCGATTCTATACCATAGGAATTCATAAGGAAGACAGAAAGCATTTCGTTTAGGTTTTCCTCTACAAATGGTCCAGCTATGCCTATCGCTATGGTCAGACCAGCTAGTATTCCAAATGGGATCCACATAACAGGGCTAACTTCATGCACTTTGTGACCTTCATGTTCTAACTCGCTAAGATGTTGGCTCTTCCCGCCAAACAATGCCATGCCAACCATTCTCATTGTATAGAACGCCGTCATTACAGCTGTAAGCACGGCCAACCAGTACAGAATATCACCAAACGCATAGTGCGATTCAAGTATCGACGCAAAGATCGCATCCTTGCTCCAGAAACCGCTTGTTATTATTGGAGCGCCTGCGAGCGACAAGGCAGCTGCCATCATGGCAACGTATGTCTTGCGCATATTCTTCTTCAGGCCTCCCATTTCGTCCATAAACCTGCTATGAGATATATGCAACAGACCACCAGCTGCCATGAAGAGAGACGCCTTGAACATTGCATGGCTGGAAAGATGGAAAAGACCTGCTGTGTATCCTTCTACAAACTGGGCTGATAAACCAGCAATACCAAGAGCGAGCAACATGTAACCTATCTGTGAACCTGTAGAATATGCCAGCACTTTCTTTATCTCCTTGTTAACAATTGCCTGTGATGCAAGCAAAAATGCCGTGATTACTCCTACCCAAGCTACTATTTCGAAGAACTGGCTCGCAGCGAAAGCAGCTACAGCGAAGAACAATGGGCCAATCCTTGCCACGAAGTATACGCCTGCCTTGACCATTGTCGCTGCATGTATTAGCGCAGAAACTGTCGTTGGGCCAGTCATTGCTTCAAGTAACCATTCATGCAATGGAAACTGTGCTGATTTACCGATCGCACCACCAAAGAGCAACACTGCAGCTGGTACAAGCAATCCCTGCGCTGCCATTGTCTGTGCCCATGCTGTATCATGTAATAGTGCTTTGAACTCGAATGTACCTGCATATGCAAATATCATGAACATACCTGCCAGCATCATGACATCGCCAGCTTTTGTCATCAAGAATGCCTTCATACCTGCATGTGATGGGGATGTATACTGTGCAATTCCAAGTGCGTGATGGCCTATCCTGCCAACATAATCCTTCGTGCGATCCTTGTGCCAGAAGCCTATCAATGCGTAAGATGCTAGACCTACACCCTCCCAGCCAAAGAAGAGCATTAACAGGTTATCAGACAAAACTATTAGCTGCATGCTTCCAATGAAGAAGCTCATGAAGAACCAGTATCGCACCAGATCGCGATCGCCTTTCATGTAACCTATGCTGTAAACCATAATGAGAAATGATATCCACGCTACCAAGTTGGCCATGATTATGCTCAACGTATCTGCTAGAACTCCAGCGTTGATGCCAATACTGCTGATCCATGGATACTGGCTATGTACCTCGCCTCCTGCAAGCGCTACAGGGATAAGTGTAGCAGCTAGAATTGCACTTGCCAACGAGAAACCGACTGGCGCTAGATCCCTTACTTTGCCACCAGCCCTTGCAAACAAAGGTGCCAGCATGGCACCAATCATCGGTAGGATCCAGATCAGCCAGACATTGATTCCAAGTTGATCGAAACTTGCAACTGCTGGTGCGATGGTCTCCTGACCCGCCTCTATTGCAAAGCTAAGTAATTCGCCCAGACCCATTTACTATCACCCTAGTATGTTCTGCATGAACGGAATTATGGTACTCGTAAATATCTCCGGATAAATTCCAATTATTATTGTCAATAATGCTAGCATCATCATTGGTGCTGTCATATACAGGGATCCTTCCTTCACTTTTTCTAATCCCGCCGGCAGTTTACCGAAAAAGATACGCTTTATCATCCAGAGTATGTAGGCTGCTGTTAAAACAGTAGTAGCTATAGCTAGACCAAACACAATGATTCTGAGTATAGAACCCTCTACAAGTGCAGTCTGCAAAGCGCCATAGAACAGCATCCACTCTGCCATGAATCCATTAGTTGGAGGAATGCCCATGATCGCAAGTGCTCCTATCATCGCAGTTGTAGCTGTAATTGGTAACTTGCCAGCGAGTCCTCCTAGTTTGGAGAAACTTCTTGTTCCAACCTGTAGTATCAATATACCGGCCATCATGAAGAGCAATGCCTTACCAGTTCCATGGCTAACGTAAAGCATCACAGAACCAGTCAGACCTATTGCGTTCAGAGAAGCAAAACCAAACAGGAAGTATCCCATCTGACTTATACTTGAATATGCTAGCAGGCGCTTTACGTCGTCCTGCATCAGAGCCATTGCACCTCCATAGGCCATAGTTATGAATGCCCAAATTGCGAGGTAGAGCGACGTATCCTGGTACGTCTCAGGCATCATCACCATCAGCAAGCGCATCAATGCATAACCGCCTATGCCGATCATAGCAGGAGAAAGCAAGGCGCTGATGGGTGTTGGTGCTTCTGCGTGTGCATAGGGAAGCCAGATATGCACTAAAAATATGGCGAGTTTGACTGCTAAACCAATGATTATACCAGCAGCGATCAATGGCAAGAGGTCTGCCGGAATGGCTGATTCTACTATATCCGCCATGTCAAAGCTTCCGACGGAAAGACCCATTGCGATCAATCCCAAGAGCAAAACAACCGCACCAACATGGGTCCAGAAGAAGAACATCAATGCGATGCGCCTCTTCGCACCGTAACCGTAGAAGGCTACTAGGAAGAAGGAAGGAACAAGCATCAATTCAAAGAATACATAAAATTGAACCAAGTTAGATGCTAACACTGTTCCAAGCATACCCATCGCGAATACAAGGAATAGCGCGTAGTAGAGACCTATGTTGTGATTCAATACATGTGTTGGTACCTGCTGAGTTTCCATCTTGACTGGAGTACCTTGTATACTCTGCAGGTGGTTATGATACTCTTCAGTTATTTTATGGATCATGTAAGGCCTTGAGTAAAGAACAAGCGCAGTTGACAGAATGTATATTAGCAGAGCAAATGGACTGGATAATCCGTCCATCACAAGACCAAATTCTCCAAGCTGACTCCATGGATAAAATTCTGAATAAGTTCCAGATGCAAATGGAATTATTAGCATTGTAGTAGAGTAAAGCATGACACCGAATGTGAACCACGTTGATGGACCTACACCGTACTTCCTACCTATGTAATAAGCAAGCGGAGCAAGTAACAGAGGGATAAATACTGCTTGTAGAAGATAATACACCATTAACCTCTCATACTCCTGAACTCCTTGACGTCAATATCCCTGTAAAGTCTGTATGCTACTATTATCAATGCAAGGCCCACAGCTACCTCTGCGGCTGCTATTGCAATCGAGAATAGAGATAATGTTTGTCCTGTGACATTGGGAACAGACAGATTACGAGAAAACGCTACGAGGTTAAGGTTTGCTGCGTTGATAATTATTTCTATTGCAAACAACATTCGTATTGCATTTCGCTTTACAGTAAGGCCGTAAATTCCTATAGCAAGTAAAACGGCTGATACGATAACATAATCAATTATTGCTGCCATTTGCCTTACCCCCCAGCTCTACCTTTGCTAGTGCCAACGCACCTATTACCGCGCCTGCAAGCGTAAGTGCCATGGCTATCAGTACAGGCGAGTAGTACGTTAGCATCTGCTCGCCTATCTGCTTAAACGTTACAGTAGTTTCTGGCACCCCTTGCTCGGTAAGACCTGATGCGATGAACACAGCACCTAACCCAAACATAGTTACGAACATTATGACAAGACCCATCACCTTTCTACGCCCTTCGGGTACAGTCATCCACGCTTCCCTCCTAACAAGCATTATAGTAAATATAACCAGAACAACAACTGCTCCAACATAAACTGCCACTTGAAACATTGCCACGAATGTGGCATCAAGCAAAACGAAAAAAGCTGCAATGCCTAGCAAAGATATTGCCAAGGCGATAGCGCCATAAATGATCTCTTTGAATTCTAGCGCAATTATTGCAGAAGCCACTGTTATAACCGCGACCGTAATAAATGCTGGATCAGCCATGTGTTGCACCCTGATCGCCTATCTTTATTTCAACGTTTCCGTCGTAGTTGATCTTAACAGCTAGTTGATCAGGTGTGTATATCAGGTGCTCTTTTGTGTATGCTGCCAGTTCATAGTCATCTGTCATGAACAATGCATAGAAAGGACAAGCATCTACGCATAATCCACAGAAGACACATTTGCCATAATCTATTTGCGGCATTATGCTCTTCTTGTTGTGCTTCCATGTTTTGTCTATCTTTACCATACCTATTGCCTCTGCAATGCCTTCGCATGCTATTGCACATAGTTGGCATCCAGTGCACTTGTCATGGTATAGTATATGTCTACCCTTGTATCCTGCTATCCCTACACCATCTTTTGGATCGAATTGGTATCCATCGCCGACGAATTTCATCTTCTGCTCAGGGTACCTCAGTGTGAATCTTCTGATGACTAGGTGTTTTGTTCCTGACTCGATTGCCTTGAAAATTCCACTTGCTCCACTCATTCTCTATCACTCCTAAGGGTGTATCACACCCGCGTATAAGAGCCCAAGTGCTATAAAGATGTTAATGAAAGCCACTGCAATTAATTTTGCCCATCCAGTTCTTAGCAGTATATCGATTCTGATCCTTGGATTTATTCCTCTAGGCAAAAGCATCAACACTGAAATTCCAAACGTCTTCACTATGAACCAGAAGAAAGCATTTCCCTCTTCAACTGTAAGCAACAAGTTACCCCTTATGATTAGATCTGGTTCCCATGGAGGACCAAATCTTAAAAATTCAGGTCCCATCCATCCTCCCATGAAAAGTGTTACGAATATTGCCGCAAGTGCATATAATTTAATGTATGATGCCAATTGTATCAGCCCATAGGCCATGCCAGAATATTCAGTAAGCCATCCAGCAACTATCTCACTCTCGGCTTCTGGCAGATCAAATGGCACTCTTTCAAGCTCTGCAAGCGCTGTTATGAAGAACACGAATGCACCTATAGGCAGCAAGAGAATAAACCAGTACTGTTGCTGTGCATCAACAATGCCAGAAAGATTTAGTGAACCTGATAGAATAACAACGCCTAGTGCTGATAAGATCAGGGGAATTTCGTAGGAGATCATTTGGTGAAGTGCGCGCAAACCTCCAATGAAGGGATATTTGCTGTTACTTGCCCATGATGCCAGCAATGCGGTCAATGGAAAGAAACCTAGGATAGCAAATACTACAAGCAAACCTACATCGATATCGGCGATCACCCAACCTGGAGCTACTGGTATGACAGATAGCAAACCTGCAGCAGCAACTGTCAGAACAACTGGCGCTGCCCAGAATATTGGTTTGTCTGCACCAGAGGGTATAATGACTTCTTTTGAAATAAGTTTCAGCAGATCTGCAATCATCTGGAAAAAGCCTCCAAAGTTGCGGGCCCACCAGAAGACTTCCCTGCCAGCATGGTATGGTCCCACTCTAAGCTGCATCTTCGCAAGGAATTTGCGTTCGAAAAAGATTATTATGGTTGCAAAGAGTGCCGCAAATGTGAAGCCGGGAAAGACAGCTACTCTGAAGAACGTTGTCTCCATTGTAGCTCTTATCAATGGCATACCGATATCTGGATTGACAATCATGCTCAAAAGAAGATATGGTGTGATCTCAATACCTTCGATTTCAGGGGCAGGAACGTAGAAGAGAACGATAAAGATTATTGGTAAAATTATCAGAGTAAAGATCATTAGAACCCAGAAGGCTAACCATAGCAGACTTTTTACAAAATCAGTAAAGCTGAATTGTGGAACTGTTGTCACTACCGATCTGCCTCCACTGGCCAGTAGTTAAGACTCCAATATATCGCAGGCATATCTGCCAGCCTTGCACCCCTCAACAGATGCGGCATAGCTGGTATCATTCTAAATGACGGTGGACTTATCTTTACTCGGTAAGGTTTTGCAGTACCATCGCTAACAACGTAGTAAGCCATTTCACCCCTACCTGCTTCCACTCGCTTAAATGACTCACCTGGTGGTCCTCTTGGATTCGGACCAAGTTTCGTTCTTACTGGACCAGAAGGTATTTTCTCCAAACATTGTTTGATAATGTTAACGCGTTCATACATTTCCAAATAAGGAACGTAAGCACGTGCATAGGAATCTCCAGTATTCATTGTATGAACCTTAAAATCCAATTCTTCATAGATATCATATGGTTCCACTTTTCGTATATCGTGATTTACACCTGAAGCTCTAAGCACAGGGCCAGTAACTCCCAAATTGATAGCATCTGCTGCTGACAACACCCCTACCCCTTCGGTCCTATCCAAGAATA
>CAYJTD010000068.1:0-7623 GCA_964372525.1 uncultured Nitrosopumilales archaeon
ATTTGAGCTATATACATTCCAGATTCTGGAAATGCGTATGCAATGTCAAAGTGACTTGAGCTATAGATCCTAGGTGTAACTTCATGAACAAGAACCTCGTCCTTGAATATCTTCACTCCAGCTTGGACATCGATAAGATCATTTCCATCGTAATCGGTTATAACAACCATCAAGCGACTAGGATTTCCCGGGCCAGGAATTTCGGGATCTGTTGCCACTTGAATCTTGTAGCCGCCTATCTTCTCCTCATCAGAGTTAAAGAGCTGGTGCGCTTCTGCCTGTGGGATAAGAGTCATTGCAATTAATAGCACAATTATAGAACATAATTTATACGTGCCAGCTTTCAAAGCCACCTTGCTATTAGCATCTTTACTCCATTAATATCTTATTGCAAGGAAAAGCTTTAAATTCAGATAACAGTTGACGCTATTCCATGACATCTATAAGCAAGAGCATGGAGATAAACGCTCCAATAAACGAAGTCTTCACATATTTTGCAAGACCAGAACACATGGCAGATCAGTTTCCAGAAGATATGGGCCTGAAGGTTTTGCCAATAGAAGTCAAGAACAACTTTGGCGTTGGCACTATATTCAGGATAGGTGGTGACTTTAACGGCAAGAAGTTAGAGTGGGATTGTGAAACTGTTGGATACATACCCCACAAAAAGATAGTAGCAAAGCAGATCAGAGGGCCGTTCAAGAAATGGGAGATCACTGTAGAGTTTGAGGAACTTGGTGAGAGGAAGAGCAAGACAGCTATAAGCGTAGATTATGACATGCCATTTGGTCCATTTGGAAGTTTGATGGACAAAGTAAAGCTGAAAAAGTCTGCTGAGAGGGGCATCGAGAACGGATTGTACAGGGTAAAGGCTTTGCTTGAAGGCACAGGTTCAATTCCAGTTTACATAACACTAGATGCTTACAGAGCGTTGTTGCATGAGAAGGAACAAATGCAATGCAATGTTTCTGAAACAATAGTGAAGCTGATCGATTCAAAGACAGCAATTGCAAAACAGTAAACTTTCTTACGATTTCTTTTCAACCTTTAAATATCTAACATTTTTGCTTTGGTAATGGGCCTGTAGCTCAGCCAGGTAGAGGATATTTTCAGGTTCCGCTTAGAGCGGCTGACTCTTAATCAGTAGGTCGTGGGTCCAAATCCCACCAGGCCCGCTCATCGTAAAATCACTAGAAAGACGATCTTTATCTAGTATAAGATCATGTAATAATTACATGCAATATATACTCCTGCCAGTAGTTTTCATGTTGTTTGTACTTATCATGTATCCTATTACACCGTTTGTTGAAGCACAGTCTAGAGAAAGATGTGACGCAGCGGTATGCCATGTAGAGATAACGGAGGATGGATTTGTACCAAAAGCGCTGATAGTAAAAATAGGTACTACCATTGTATGGACAAATAACGATGATAGCACACATACAGTGACTAGTGGTTCACCTGGAGAGATAGTAGCGCCATTAAAATCACCGTTACTAAAACCAAGTGAAACCTATGAGTTCACCTTTCATCATTTTGGATTATACCAAGGTAGTTACAAGTACTTCGATCAGGTAACGCTAACTATGCGTGGCGAAATAATAGTGGAACAAGAACCAGAAAAGATCGAAGAACCACCGAAAGCCAATACCATGAACGTAGATTTCAATGATCCACAGTCAGGTGTGAAGAAGGTCTCTTTTGCTGCTGGAACTATAAAGAACATGGAAATTGATCTTGACTTTCTTAGTTTAGTAATAAATGTGGACGATGTGCGTGGTGGTGGTAAACTAACGCTTGTGTTAGATAGAACCCTGATCGATTCCAAGAGCAATGGTAAGGATGACAGGTTCATAGTTTTAGTGGATGGAGAGGAAGGATTCCATGAGGAGCTATCTTCAACACCTACAGAAAGAACATTGGAGATCGTTGTGCCAGATAAAACCACACGAATAGAGATAGTAGGAACCAAGGTAATACCTGAGTTTCCAGTTGCCATGTTGGTTATTGCTAGTGTGTTCACTGCTATGATCGCCGCATACAGACTACGAACGAGATTCAATCAAATATAGCAATGATTTTGTATGTGGTTATTGCTAGATGCTGTATGCCTGATGTAGAGTTACGCTTCTGTGATAACTGCATGTCCAAAACAAAACACGAAGAGATTTTCACACCGGAAATGGCCACGTACAAGCGGAAGAGACTATACAAATGTACCAAATGTGGCAAGGAGACTTGGAAGAGGGGTTTAAGACCGAGCTCGGAAATATCATATTAAATCCAAAGCTAAAAATATCTTCTTGATCAAAATTTCACATGGATAAAAAGAATACAAACAGGCTTATCAACGAATCAAGCCCATATCTTTTGCAACACGCAGAGAATCCAGTTGACTGGTATCCTTGGGGACCTGAAGCATTGGAAAAGGCGAAGAGGGAAGACAAGCCGATCTTTCTCAGCATAGGATATAGTGCCTGTCACTGGTGTCATGTAATGGCCCATGAGGACTTTGAGAACGAAGAGATAGCCGAAATTATGAATGAAAATTTTGTGAATATCAAGGTGGATAGAGAGGAGCGTCCTGATCTTGATGATATTTATCAGAAGGTTTGCCAGATGATGACAGGAACTGGAGGCTGGCCTCTTAGCGTCTTCTTAACTCCAGATCAAAAACCATTTTTTGCCGGAACCTACTTCCCGCCAGACAGCCGCTACGGAACACCAGGTTTTACATCAATACTTAGACAGTTATCTGATACATACAAAAATAACCATGCTACGATAGAACGCCAGACAAAGATCATAATGGATGGACTTGCTCAAACGACAGAATTTACACTGCCACCAACAAAACTTGAAAAGACACTGTTGGATGAAGCCGCGATAAACCTTTTGCAGAGCAGCGATAACATCAATGGCGGTTTCAGCACTGCACCAAAGTTTCCTAACGCATCAAATCTATCATTTCTGTTACGTTACTATGATCTATCAAAAATAAGTAGATTCAGGGACTTTGTTCTATTAACACTGGATAAAATGGCTTCTGGCGGTATCCATGATCATGTTGGTGGTGGTTTCCACAGGTATTCTACAGATTCCAAGTGGTTTGCACCACACTTTGAAAAGATGCTCTACGACAACGCGTTAATACCACTGGTATACATAGAAGCATTCCAGATCACTGGAGATAAAAAATACGTAGACATTGCAAGCCGTACGCTCGATTACGTTCTGAGGGAGATGACACGTGCAAACGGTGGGTTCTATTCGACGCAGGATGCTGATTCTGAAGGAGTAGAAGGCAAATACTACACGTGGAAGAAGTACGAGATCATGGAAGCTCTTGGAAATGACGGTGACATCTTCTGTATGCATTATGGCGTAACAGAGGGCGGTAACTTTGAAGGGAGTAATATACTGCACGTAAGCGTTCCTGCAGAAACACTAGCAAAGAAACTCTCCAAACCATCAGATGAAATAGAACGCATATTGTCAGAAGGAAGGGAGAAACTCTTACAGATCAGAGAGAAACGGGTAAAACCTGGAAAAGACGAAAAGATACTGACTAGCTGGAACGGTCTTATGATCAGTGCATTTGCAAAAGGCTATAGGGTGACAGGGAATAACACGTATCTCGAGGCAGCAAGAAAAGCTGTAGAATTCATTGAAAGCACACTAGCAAACGGTGATGTATTAAAGCGCACATTCAAGAACGATCAGGCAAAACTTGATGGTTATCTGGATGACTATGCATTTTACTTAAATGGGTTATTGGATCTTTTTGAAACTGATTCCAATGCAAAGTATCTGCATAGGGCGGTAGCATATACAGATCATATGATCAAGCATTTCTGGGATGTAAGCAATGGAGACTTTTTCTTTACATCCGATAACCATGAAAAACTCATAGTAAGAACAAAGAGTGTGTATGATCTATCAATCCCGTCTGGCAATTCAATGGCCGCGCTTGCTCTTCTGCGACTTTACCACTACACCCAGAATGAAGATTACTATAAAAAGGCTGAAAAAGTTTTGAGCATAAATGCTACAATGGCTGCAGAAAACCCATTTGCGTTCGGGCAGCTCCTTAACGTTGTATTTACCTATGTTAGAAAGCCTGTGGAAGTTACTCTAATAAGAAACAGTTCTAACACTACCGATGTAACCAGCTGGATCAACAAACAGTTCATTCCTGAAGGCATATTTGCAATAGTAGATGCTGATAACATTAATCAGCTGCATGATATAGCATTCTTCAAGGGCAAAGAAGCGGTAAAAGAGAAACCAGTTACAGTATATGTATGCAAGGACTTTACATGTTCGTTGCCATTGCATACTATAGAAGATATTAAGAATAATCTGAAGCATTAACGCTTTATACTAACAAAGTGTAAGTGAAAAAGTGGGTCTGTTAAGGAAGCATAAATGCGATATTTGTAACAGAGACTTTAGTCATGTAGAAGAACTTATGCAGCACAAACAGGTAACGCATGGAAAGGATAGTTTGTATGAATGCAAGGCATGCAATACAACATTCACAAATGGAGAAGACCTAAGGGCTCATGCTAGACGCTATCATTCCTACCGGAAAAAATAATCAATCTATCTTCTTATTGGCTTGGATTCGCCTTGATCCAAAGCATTATTGTTTGAATCATACACAATCCAGTTGATCACGAAATCGTCACTGGCAACCTTTAATTTGAATACCGCCTTACCACCGGGGTTTAACGGTTCATCACTTACAGAAGTGGCTTCATCTGCTGTCACATCAACATTATTCCAGTTCCGCGGACCTTTGAAAGCTTCGATGACAGAGTTCGAGGTTTCTATAGTTACGCTATAAACACTTGCAGTACTACTATCAGAATTTCTAACACGAATGAGAAGCAGATCTCTAACCTGCTTAGCTGCTACCCTTACATCAGCACTACCTTCATTCCCTATAGTTCCTCTATCTTTCCCTATCCCCTCAGGCTTTTCAATTACAAAGACACTTTCAGTATTAGCATCTGAATAGTTTACCCTTACAGTATATGAGCCAGGAATGAACTGTTCTCCTGCTAGTTTGAAACTGTAGCTAAACATGCCATCAGCACTAACAGGAACAGACTCTGATACAACTGATTCACCGTTTGGATTCAAAATCTCTATCATGAGATTCATGCCTTCAACGAGTATGCTTACACTACCTTCTATGGTTACGTTATCATCAGTTTGGTACATCGCTTTGTCCAGTTTGACCGATAATTCTAGAGGTATTTCCTGCCCTTTACCAAGAACCGTAACGGTTCCAGACATCCAAGGATGCAGAGCACATAGATAAGGATATTTTCCTGATTCATTAAATGTGAATTCATAAACGTCATCTAACCGCATTATCCCAGAGTCAAATATTCTACCCCATTTTGATTCTGGTGTACCATCGGTAACTGTATGCGCTGCATCATCAAAATTAGTCCATACCACAGTTGAGCCAACTGGCACTGTGATTCTGGCTGGTACATAGAACTTACCATTATCAACTTTTTGTGCACCTTCAGCTATATCCACTTTCACTACTTCCTGTGCATCAACATGCATCAAAGCGTATGGAGCTAGCAATACACTTAGTATAACAGCAGCTTTCATCACATTCATTACTAGATATATCATTGTGTTTGGTTTTAAAATTGTTACTCTAAGTATTTCAGCAAAGGGTTGAAAAATATACACAAATATAATGTAGATATAGTGAGTTTAGAACAAAAATATGGGTTTTTGTTACTTCAATCCGTCTACGATTATTGTCAAGAAGCCGTTAGTAACATTGGACCCTTCCTTCTTCGGTATTACAAACAACTGTGTATGTTCCTTCGGCAGTGGCGGTATGCTCAATGTATATGATCCAGTCTTCTTCTGCTCTACCTTAACCTCCTTATCATTCAAGACAACCCGTAGAGAGTCTGGATCAACAAACTCGTCATTGCTGTCTATGAAAGCTATGAAGATAAGTGCCGAATCTCCCTGCATATACAGGTTCTTGTCAGAATTTACATATGTAGTCAATGTATTTACCGTTATCACCGCGGTGCTCTTAGACGACTTGGAAGGAGCGTAGTCTTCATCGCCATCATACTGAGCAAATATTGTGACAGTTTCACTCAGAAATTTCCTTGTTACATCATCTGGAGCTCTTTCCATAGGTGTGAATTCAGCAACCCATGTGAGGGTAACATCACCATCTATTCCAGTTACTCCAGAGGCTATAGCAACAAGTGCTGGTTTAGGTATCAACTTATAGATCGTTACTTCAGCTCCCTGAATTGGGTTACCATCGCCATCTGTTAATATTCCTGTGAACTCGACCATGTCACCCGCAAACAATTCTGCATTGCAGGTAACAGAATTTGTACATCCGCTCATTTCTAGTTCAAGACTTGTAGCCATACGTCCTTCAGTGAGATTGAAAGACTGGCTTGCAGCATATGGAATATTTAACAGTGTTGCAGTGCCTAGTACAAGCATCAAGCCCATCAATACGCCCGTGGCCTTCATCAATTCACCTTTAATCGAAAGCGGGTAATAATATATCTTTTGTTTTTACGGTTAGGATTCCTGACCATGTATAAAAGTTTGAAGGTATTTTATTAATTCCCTAAATATGTTAGAGACAGCCGTAGTCTAGGATTCTTAGATAGAATACAATAAAAAACTTTAGAAGTGAGGATTTTTACTACCTCACAGCCATACGCTCTCTACCTTATACCTTGCCAAAGAACCCAGATACTTGCACTGTTATGAATCCAGTTTCAAGGTTATATCCTTCCTTCTTCGGCATTACTATCACCTGATGATGATCAACTGTAAGACTGGGCGTCACTACAGTGTATGATCCAGTCTTCTTCTGCTCTACCTTCAATTCCTGATCATCGTACAACACTCTTATTTTATCTGGATCAACAAACTCGTCATTGCTGTCTATGAAAGCTATGAATATCAATGCACTATCACCAGGACCGTATACACGTTTCTCCACGTTTACAGAGGTAAATACATTATTAGCCTTTACAGTTGCTATCTGTTTACCGGTTTTTGCATTTGAATATGTGTCGTCACCATCATACTGTGCAAAAAAGACTACAGTCTCAGGTAGAAATTTCTGTAATATATCATCAAATGCCCTTTCGGTATCCGTAAACATCGCCGTCCATGAAAGATCATATTCACCATCTATGCCTGTCACCCCAGAAGCTACGGTTACAAGTTCTGGCTTCGCAAGTAACTTGACTATGCTTATTTCTGCTCCTGGTATGGGGGTTCCATCTTCCGTTGTCAGTACGCCCTTGAAACTAACAGTCTCTCCTACTAGGAATTCCGCACCGCAGGTAAAGTCGTTCTTGCACCCATCCATTTCGAAGGACAATGAAACCGCTTCCCTCGAAGGAGGTATAAGACTGACCGATTGCGCAAATGCTCCACTTAGTGTTGCTGTAGAGAGCAGCAATACCACACCCGACATTACAGCCATAACCTTCGCCCACTGCATGACCACGGTATAATAATTCAAGAATATAACCTTTATTCTCATACGTTTAGCGTGGATTTTAACTAAATAATAGGAGGTTAGAACTTACTGGA
>CAYJTD010000069.1:0-7508 GCA_964372525.1 uncultured Nitrosopumilales archaeon
GAAAGAAGAGTTGTCAAGATAGGGGAAACGAAAGCAGAAGTAGCGGAAGAGAAGAAAGAAGAAATGAAAGCAGAAAAGAAAGAGGTAGTGACAGAAGAGGTAGTAACGGCTTAAGTAGAAGAAATGACTTTACACACTCAATTTTCATGGTTATCTACAGATTGTAGTGCCATGAGATGCTCATTATACGTAAAGATGTAAATTATAGATGCGTGTGATTTTGGTCAACCATGTTTATGTATGCAATAATCATGATATTTGTGCTGGTAATTTGGCCTGTTTCAGTTTATGCTCAAATAATCATAAATGAAGTTGAACTTTATCCATCAGTTAGCTATGAAAACCAGTGGGTGGAACTATTCAATCGTTCCAATTCAATAATTGACATTAGCGGATGGACTCTTATAGCTATGGCCAAAAACATAACACTGACCATACCTCAAGGTACAATAATAAACCCTTCTAGTTATTTTATAGTAAAGAATAATGAAACATGGATGAAACATATGGATGAAGTGATAGTTCTTAAAAATAATGTTGGAAATGTGATTGATAAGGTTGGTCCCTTTACGGAAACGGAGAAGGATAGTGCTACCTGGCAAAGATACCCAAATGGAGAAGATAATTGGAGATTTGTTATCAAAACACCTGGTAAAACAAATGGAGGTTTTGCCAACCTAACACGGCTCACTTCTCCATTTGTAGAACAGTTTACCATCAGTAAATTGTCACTTCTTGATGCTACAGGTACAAATACTACACATATACAGGTCTACAAACCATTGAGGATCTCGGCAGAAGTTACAAACAATAATTTCATAAAACAACCCTTTACCTACATAGTTAAGATAGAAAACTCGGATAAGATAACAGTACATCTATCTTGGTTCTCTGGTGCAGCGGAAGAAAAGGGTAGTCTCTCATTATCACAATCTTGGCTTCCAGAAACTCCAGATACTTACAAGATAGAAATCTTCATTTGGGAAAGCTTGACGAATCCTTCTTTGCTGACGTTCAAGATACCGACAACTACTGTGATTGTGGAGAAATAGACCTAACCGAAGACTAAATTTTTCCTAGTATGACAAAATTTCCTTTATATGCAAGTAGTTTAGTATTAAAATCGTGAGATCAGCTATTCTCCGTGGTAGAGGTAAGCTAAGACCTAGGCGCTTGCCAGAACCTGTTCCAGTAAAACGCAGGAGTTATACTCCCTATGTTCTACTTCCATTAGCAGCTCTTTTAGCAATACCATTATTCCTTGGGTTACTTGGGGGTCAACCTACTGTTTCTGACCTAACGATTGAATCGCAAACTGGTTATACGCAAGTCTCTAAACCCGCGATCGAGCAATCTGGAAATGGTGTTAGGTATATCTTTGTGCCCTCAGAATCACAACCAACACCTCCCAATGTTGCTACTGGTGGTCAACAACAACAACAAGGTGTTGTTATAGTCCATGGTATGCCATACCATACTATGTCGTGCTATACTATGTCATGCTATGGTATGCCATACCTTCCCTAATGCAAAATTATGAAGTTGAAGGTTCTATTGGTCTATATGTTCTGCATAATTTACTATTATCGTTAATAGCTTCCATTACCATATCTTATTTATTTCAAGTTCCTCATTTACCAGTGCATATCTACGAAGTCCAAGGATCTTATCTCGTAGCCCCTCAGAATCAATTATGTCCATAGCTTCAGTAACTTTGGAGGTTGGTACATAGATATAGAAGTTGAGGTTAAGAGACGCGTAATCCTCCCACTGTTGAACCTCGTTTTCACTTACCAAACTTTCCGTCTCGATCTCAGCTATTACTGCTGGTTTCCCCGTAAAATCTTCTACTGCAACGATGTCAGGATACTGTTCCTGACCATTAACAGATCCTGCAGATATGTTTTTTTCCCCACTGAGATTTGTATAGGTTGTCTTGTCAAAGAATTTGTATCGTGCCCTAGCAACTAAAACAACAATCTCGTCATGGTAGTGTTGCTCCTCAACAGTCCTATAACTAGAGTAGGGCATGGGCTGTTTTGCTTGCCAGTATAAAATATTTAACAGTTGCGCACGGCAGAAATTGCAAGATATTATATCCAACTATATAGCAAAAATTGAAGGATTATTCACACCTAAGTGAAGTGTGTGACATGTGACATCTACACTTGCATTTGGTTACATGCCGCCAAACCTGCTTATGATTGTAAAACCAGCTTAGACCTTTACTTTCTGGCATATTCCATTTGTTGCTATATTCAATACATTCTTCTGTGTGTTTAATATACGACACTTATGTTTTCACTCCTTGTATCTCCTTTTTGTTACATCTACTGTAGCAGCACATCTTATATCACTATCTTTCCAGAGTCGGAGTCTGATAAGCCTTCATGAATTCTTCTTTGGCTGTCTGGTATGTCTTCTTGTATTTTTCCCATGCTGTATGACTAGCTCTTTTATAATCATCCCAAAGTGTCTGCATTGTTGTTTGGTATTTTTCCCATGCAATTTGGCTAGCACCTATGTATTCATTATCTGTAATTCGGTTTTCCACCCTGTACTCTTCTGCGACAGATTGTTCTGTCATCTTGTATTTCTCCCAAGCTGGTTCTAACAAATCTACTTTGTATTCCTGCAACGCAATTTTCCAACCCTTTTCAAATTCATCTCTTGATACTATCCTAGCAATATCCAATTCTTCTCTTGCAGCACTATTTGAAGCCTCATATACTTCTCTAGCAGTTTGACTTAATACTTCATATTCTTTCCATGCGATCTGTTTCGCCCTCACATATTCGGCCCAAGCATCCGACCTAGCTTTTTCCCATTTTTCTAAAAGCTGCTGTCTTGAAGATGTTCTTTCCTGTGATGATTGCATGAGGAAATTAATGTATCTATAGATTTAAGTCTTATTGCGATTACTATTATTCAACATGATATTAACGGTACTTCCTTGTAATCCAATGAACAATTTTGTGTAAGAACAAAATAATTCTTTACTGTTAATGGCTAAGCTACATCGTTACTGATATTTCCGATAAAATATGCCATAGAGATGAGATGGAGAGATTGCTTAATTACGGTTAGCTCCTTACCTTGTAGTGAATGTGAGCAGTGTATGTAATGCATTGATCTTTGCTGATATCAGATAAGCAATGCAGTTACTGATTATTGTTGTGTGCTACAATAAATATTAAAAAATTATACAACAACTTATAAAGAAAAATTTAACTAAGATGATGCAAAATGATAGAATCGATCCTGTCTGAACCTAGAATTCTGGTAGCTTTATCTATGCTTGTAGTAGCATCTACCATGGATCTAAAGAATAGAGAAGTGCATGACTTGGTATGGATAATCTTCGGTTCTATCGGTGCTATTATGTATGTTTTTGAACCTGATTTGGTTCTTAACTTTATCCCATTACTATTTGCATCATCTTTCAGTGTTGCTATAGCATACTTCGCATACAGAATAGGATTGTTTGCAAGTGCAGATGCGCTTGCCCTCGTAGCATTAGCAGTAATAATTCCTCTATACAATGGCCCAAATATGTTGCACAGCATAGCTCCTTTAACCATTCTTACTAATGGTGCCATTCTAGCCAGCCTATTCCTAGTATTCAATATTGTCAGAAATAGCATTTCAGTTGCAAAGGGAATTCCCTTGTTTACAAACTTTGAAGAACCTGCATGGAAGAAAGCTTTTGCTTTCGTTATTGGATACAGGGCTACTAATCCCAAATTTGCATACCCCATAGAAATCGAGTCGGGTATGGGGAAAAAATTTGACTTTTCGTTTGTACATGCAGAAGAAGGTGAATATTGCACAAAACAAGGATCGTGGGTAATGGCTGGATTACCATTCATTGTGTATATGCTTGCTGGTCTTATAGCTATGATATTTGTCGGAGACATCATGATGGGTTTTATTGGCATGTTCCTTTAAGTAAAATACAATAAAGATAAAATAAATAAAAAGGGCTTGTCTAACTCAAAAGCCCTAAAGGAATGTTTTGTATTCTACCGTTTGTTCGATGCCCATTATGTCAGTCAATTTTGTGAATTCGTCTAGAAAGCGTACACCCTTTTCTGTGGTCACATAGACTAGATTTGGTCTTTGATCTGTCGTTATGAGTCCCTTGTCGGTCAAGAAGTCTATGTATTTCTGAACTACAATGAAGTTCAGGTTTGTTCTGTATACCAAACGTGTTTTGTTTATACCGTTTCTGGATTCTTCTAATACATTGACCATGATTTCCATCGAACTGCGTCTTTCAGCTTTGAATATGCTTTTCTTCATATATAATGCCAAAATACAATTAAGGTATAAAAATAAGCACGTAACTATGTTACGTACCCCACTACCTAGCGAGGGGAATTTCCGCTGGCTTGTAACTCTGTTATGCTAATTTTAATCAAAGTTAGGCTCTCTACTTACAGATTTCACGCCTAAAGCCTGAATTCAATGAGACAATATTTGCTGTAATTACCTCATGAGTAGATAAACATTCAGTAAATGAATTACTTATTATCTTATAACTTTCAAAACCTGTGCGTAATATATGTTCAGGAAGCTAGCGCCTAGACTACCTAAGGCTAGGGAACGTTCTACTGTATTAAATAAATTAGAAATCCCTAAGAAAAGTAAGTCTGAGGAAAAGGCGGAGAAGCGGAATAGAATACCGATAAATGCTGCTATGAAAACTATATTCTCACTTCTGCCATTGATAGCAATTGGAGTATTATTAGTACTATCTAGGGTTGGAATTATTTCTAAGCAGATCTTCTTGCTTTCTGGTTTTGGTATTATTGCTATAGAGCTCTTTCTTTACTTTAAGCAGAGGAAAGAAGCCACACAAGCGCTAGAAGTTGCAAAGCTGGAAGCAATAGAAGAAGCACGGAAAGAGCTGCCACCACCAGAGATCAATTTAGAACCTGAATATATTGATTCAAGCAGTGAAGTACCAAGTTTCATTGCAATGTCGGAAACTTCACCATCAAATTCACAGTACTACACGGTTGTAGCAAAGGATCCTACATCTGAAGCTGGATTACGTTACACAGTTGTTGAACCTTCTTTATCTAAAGAGGATAAAGCAAATTTTGAACATATCAAAAGTATTCTTATCAACGAGCTCACAGTTGATATAAACAAACTAAAGACCAAAGAAGAAGCAGAAGAATTCCTAAAGTCCAAGATATTGGAAGTTATACAAAAATACAGACTCTCGGTTCCGAAGGAAAGTCTTTCCAAGCTGTATTACTACGCAGTTAGAGACTACATAAAGATGAGCAAACTGGAACCGTTGTTACATGACCATATGATCGAGGATATTAGCTGTGATGGTGTAGGAGTACCCGTTTACATTTGGCATAGAGAGTATGAGTCTATCCCAACCAATGTGGTCTTTGAAACTGAAAAAGAACTTGATGACTTTGTGATGAGGATGGCCTACAGAGCCGGTAAGCATATCTCCCTTGCAAACCCTATAGTCGATGCGTCGTTACCAGATGGTAGCAGAGTTCAGATAACATATGGTTATGAGGTAACAAAGAAGGGTAGCACCTTCACGATCAGAAAGTTCAGAGCAGATCCGCTTACTGTCGTGGACCTAATAATGTTCAATACATTATCCACCGATGTTGCTGCATTTCTATGGTACATGATGGAGAAAAGGCTCACTTTGCTAGTTGCCGGAGGCACTGCAAGCGGCAAGACTACAACATTGAACGCTCTGGGTTCCTTTATCACACCCGGACAGAAGATTGTGAGTATAGAGGATACACAGGAAATTAACCTAGTTCATGAGAACTGGATCCCAGCTGTATCCAGACAGTCCTTCACATCTGGTGAGACTGGAGAGATAACACTATTCGATCTACTGAAAGCATCGTTAAGGCAGAGACCTGATATCATCATAGTAGGAGAGGTTCGAGGTGCAGAAGCCTACACTCTATTCCAGGCAATGGCTACAGGTCACGGAGGTTTTTCATCTGTTCACGCTGACTCGATTAAAGCAACGATGACTAGGCTTACATCCGAGCCAATGAACATACCAAGTGAACTGATAGGAACGTCCCTAGACTTGGTACTTTTACAGTTAAAGCTGAAGATGGGTGACAAAAGTGTAAGAAGAGTGATGCAAATAGCGGAGATAGTAGGTGTTGACGAAGCTACAGGTGAATTTGTCTTTAATGATGCGTTCAAATGGGATCCAGCAAGAGATTTACACATATCAACTGGCAGAAGTATTGCTTTTGAAAAGATCAGAAAAAGATATGGCGAAAGGATGGAACATATAACTCATGAAATTACAAAAAGGCAAGCTGTTCTTGAGTGGATGGTTAGAAATAACATAAGACGGCATAGGGACGTTTCTAACGTGATCAAACAGTTCTACGCCAATCCTGATGGCTTCTATGAAAAGATAAGGATGAGTGTCTGAAATGCCAAGTCTTAGAAAGCAGAAACAAGTTCAACAGGAAAAGAAAGAGTCTGATATCTATCATAAGGCATACAATCTTTTGGGCAAAAAAATAGCGCCTAGAGTACCTAAGATCGAAAAACTAGAGAAGAACCTTCTACTATCAATGCTACCTGTTTCATACCATGCATATGTATCAGCAATGGTACTGTTTGGACTAATCGGATTAGTAACTGGACTAGCAATGGGTGTTGCGTTAGCACTTGTACTCAACGTTACATTAGCTTTAAAGATCGCTCTACCCATCATTGGTGCGCTACTTGGCGGACAGCTAGGTTTTGCAGCAATGTTTGTCTATCCTTCGTTACTTGTTAACACAAGAAGAAGGATGATAGCTGAAGAGTTGCCTTACTTCATCAGCTACATGTCAATGCTTTCCGCTAGCGGTATGACCCCAGAGGCCATGTTCAGAACAATTGCCAGTGAAGATTCCAAGGAATCAATAGTTCAGGATGCAAGGATGCTTGTAAGAAACATTGACCTGCTAGGAATGGACTTTGTGACAGCGTTAAGAGACGTTACTAAGAGATCTCCATTGACAACGTACACAGAGATGCTTGAAGGTATGATATCTACAGTAAGAGCAGGTGGTGATCTAAACGAGTTCTTTGGTTCCAGTTCTCGTGTAATGATGGAAGAGAAGAAGCTTTCAGTCAAGAAGTTTGGTGACACATTGGGTATGATTGCAGAGATCTATACCATAATGCTTGTAGTCTTTCCATTGATGGCTATGATCATGCTTGCCATAATGGCGATAATGAGCAAGGATATAGGAGGAATTGATATCATGCTTGCAATGAACCTAGTAACATACATCTTTGTTCCCATTGTTGGTATAATGGTTCTGCTGATAATCGAGTCGATGATGCCAAAGAGATGAGAATATGCTAAAAAACAAACGGTTGCTGCTAAAATCTGGTCTGATGGGAATGGGAGTGATAGGACTAGCGTTTGCTCTTGGTACAGTAACTGGTATAACAATGATTCGTGATTTAGGTATTGCGGGAGGAGCTTTGCTTAT
>CAYJTD010000070.1:0-2903 GCA_964372525.1 uncultured Nitrosopumilales archaeon
CCAGAGTCTGACTCGATAAAGAACATCCATCAAGAGTATGCGAAAAAGCAACTGCGGGGTCAATAACTTTTTGTTGTGAAAAATCAGCAAAATATTATATAATACATGACGGGATAAGGAAGAGGACGTGACAAAAGCCACAAATGAGATCTTTATAGGAAAGAAACCTCTTATGACGTATGTGACAGCAGCACTAGTTCAATTAGCAAACGAACCAAGTGTTGTCATCAAGGCCAGAGGCATGAGCATAACAAGAGCAGTGGATGTATCACAAATAATTGTCAAAAGGATGAACACGCTTGGCTACAAGATCACCGCTGTGAAGATAGGCTCTGAGCAATTACAATCGCAGGATGGTAAAACAAGGAACGTATCTACGGTCGAGATCGAAGTAGCAAAGGAAAAATAAATAACGTTGTCTTTTTCCTTTTTCGTTTTTTAGCATTAATGCAAGTTATCTTACAGCATGATTTATTACTAATAGGTATTCTCATAGTTGCAATGAATCTTCACTTCGTCTACGTTACACGGCGTGACAAATATGAGGAAAAACTAAAAAACGATTGGTCTTATGTTTGTGAAATGTCAAAATTTTACGGCTGGTGGTTACGTACTAAATTCGGTTTGTATTATACTGTTAATACGGATACTCTTGTAATAGAAAACGTTGCGCTAATGCGATTTAGATTTGGAATGAGTGATCTAATGAAATATCACAAAGAGAAAGGTGAGGATACCTATCACTTCTATCTCGCCTACTTCAAACCTATATGGACTGACTGTGACGCAGGTTTCTATACCGATAATGTAGGTTTGATTCAATGGAAAGAGCACAGTGATAATACAGAAAAGAATAGGTTCTTTGCGTTGGAAAACTGTGCTAAAGTGTCACATGTTTTATTGCATGAAATAGGAAGGCAGAAGCGTTATGCAAATAAAAAATTCAAGGAGGAAATACATGAGCAATGGAATAAACACGTGTATGGCGTAGAGAGGTTTGAGTTCTATGATGAAAAATTCAATCTTGTTACCGAGCAAGACGACTTTCTGTTTGCTGCTATGAAGGTTCCAGCGTATCAACCCTAGAGTTTTGGTTTGGAATTGTGAATTTATAATTACAGTATGAACATATGCTACATTAAAATACTAAAACTTACCTGTGTACACATTAGGAGAAAACATGGTTCAAATTACAAATGATGTAGTTGAAAAGTATCTGTATAGTATTTTGCCTGACAGTTCTACTGTGTTGAAAGAGCTTGAGATAATAGCAGAATCTAGGCATGTACCTATAGTTGGCCCCATGGTTGGCAGACTGTTGCACATACTTGCAAGTGTATCAAACGCTAAACGTGTCTTGGAAATAGGAACGGCTATAGGGTATTCTGCTATATGGTTAGGTCTTGCTGTAAAGCAGAATAAGGGTAGGGTCATAACGATAGAGATTAACAGCAACGTTGCCAACGAAGCAACAAAAAATATCAAACGTGTTGGACTTGCAAAAACCATAGAGGTTATCAATGGCGATTCATTACAAGTAATACCCAAACTAAAAGGCAAGTTCGATATAATTTTCATAGATGATACAAAGGAAAACTATCCAAAATATCTTGATCTTTGTATAAAACTACTGAACAAAAATGGGTTGCTAATAGCTGACAATGCATTGTGGAGAGGCGAGGTTGCGCTAGAAAATAAATCGGAAGATGCAGATGCTATTGCGAGGTTTAACGAGTTATTGATGAAACGAATGAATGCTGTCATTATACCAGCGAGGGATGGTGTTGCAATTGCTATCAAGTAAAAGTATTGTAAACGTCGATTACATTTTTTGATATTAGAGCTTTCCGTCAAGCATACCACGCACCACATCCTTCCTAATGAGTTCAAATCTAGCTGAAGTTTCTATCATCTCCAATGCCTTTTCTACCGCATCATCTCTGAAGAACTCCTTAACCTGCATGGCAATACTTTGTTCTTCCTTCTCATAATAATCATCATAGTCTCTAGGATTCTTTTTAGCTTGTGTTATAATAGCATCGAATAGTCCTCGTAACTTTGGCAAATCTTCCTGCCTTAGACCCTTTTCAGCGACCAGAGGTACCATCTTCGATTTTATTATTGATAACTGGTTATAATAAAATTATCATATGTTATATTAAGCTCCTGAAAGATGTCTCTACGTATTGAGCATAGAAGATTATCAGAGAGCTGGTAAGATAGCTGCTGAAGTAAGAGAGGATGCAAGAAAGCGTTACCATGTTGGCGAAACGCTGCTTTCTATATGTGAGCATGTTGAAGGTATGATAAGGGAGCGTGGTGCAGAACCAGCATTTCCATGCAATGTAAGTCTGAATGAAGTTGCCGCTCATTATACCGCTGAACCAAACGATCAGAGGACAGTTAACGATGGTGACGTGTTGAAGATCGATATTGGAGCTCATGTCAATGGTTACATTGCAGACACCGCAGTTACTGTATGCTACAATCCAAAGTATGATTCGCTGGTAACTGCAACCGAACTTGCGTTACAGGAAGCTGTTAAGATTGTTAAAGCCAATGTGAAAGCCAGTGATATAGGTAAAATTGTTGAGCATACAGCAAAAAGGATAGGTTTCAAACCCATACACAATCTGAGTGGCCATTCCCTTGCACAGTATACTATTCACGCAGGCAAGTCAATACCAAACATATGGACTTTAGGAACTTTTAGTCTGGCACCTAATCAAGCATATGCTATCGAGCCATTCTTTACTACTAAAGATGGTAGCGGTGTAGTGTACAATGGGAAAGTTAAGAACATACATGCAATAGCTACGAGGAAAAGAACTGGTGACAAAGATGCAGATGCATTCCTAGATTATCTATGGAACAGGTTCAAGACGTTGCCCTTTGCACTTCGC
>CAYJTD010000070.1:2913-7477 GCA_964372525.1 uncultured Nitrosopumilales archaeon
ACTATGATGAAAAGGCGGCGCACAAAATGCTTGAATTCCTTGCAAAGAAAAAGATCGTACATTCCTATCCTATACTGGTTGAAGGTAATGGAAAGTTTGTGGCACAGGCAGAACACACGCTTATACCTACGGAAAACAACACAATAGTAATAACACGTTAAATCTTCATAGCTTCAGCATAGATCATTGTTATCAATGTTGAAGCTCTACATTTGGAACATAACTCTCCAACTTTATACACAAAATCTCCTAGTTTGAATGTGCGTTTAGTCTTTAATCCGCATTGTTGACATTCCTCAACTGTATAAACTGCTGGCTTCTCTTTCTCCTCACGACTCATTGTGCGACACCTAGCGTGTTTCCAACGCCTATTATTAACACTTTGTCACCCTCCTTTGTTCTGTCCTCGATAACATTGAAGATCGATTTGCTAACCTTGTCAAGGGATTCAGCTATCTCTTTTTTCATTACTGTAATTGCGTCCAGTATCGACTGCTTGATTATAATTGCATAAACGGGTATTCCGTGCTTTGTTGCAACCTCCTCAATCTGGAATCTATCTACGCCTATGCCTCCTATAGCTGCGCCTACACCCTCTGCTAGATCGCCAGTCTTTTCACCTTCGAACTTCAATGCGGCATCGATCATTATTATCGAGTTCACATTTATGCCCATTTCATTAATTAATTTCTCCACAGCAGTGCCAGGCTCGCCTACACTCCCTTGTGGACCTTCGGCCTTCATCAGGTAAAGAGTCCTTCCGTTGTACTGATCCTCGCATACAACAGTTTCCTTTGCAACAGTTTTTTTCTCCTTGTTAAGCATCATCTTTCCCACAATCATGGGTCCTATACCGTCACCAATTGGTTGTCCAGCTTTGAATGCACTTACAGCCTTGTTTAATGCTTCAGCTTCCTGCAGAAGTATGGGCATTATCATTTGTAATTGTACAAGGAAGAACATGCTCGAAGTCTTCTTTCCCATAAGGAAGAAATGCCGTACAACCTTGAAGATTAAATGCAATATAGTCGAAGCCTCGAGTATATTCTCCATCTTGCTTGCAGTCAAGTTATCCACCGATGGTAACAATTTTCTCACTTCTGCCTTCATTCTATCGTCTCTTACACGCATCAGGTGCTGCAGTTTCGGAATTATTCCATTTGGATCCATATCTACGGGCATTATCGTAAAATACTCCATGAATTGATCGATCCTTTCTGTAGGATCTATACCTGGATTGACCGACTTGGCGTATTCTATTGTTTCCTTCCTTGCATTGTTCTTCATTCCTTCCAGTTTTTTCATAGATCTGGAGACATCGTTAAGTACCATCCACATCTGCAATTTCTGTCCGTAAAATACGAAGAAAAATATGGGTAGGATCCATATTATGTAAAACCACCATTGGGTCTCGCCTCCCTCGGGAAAGAATGGGTTGAGTTGTAATAGAATATCCAGTAAACTCATGCTTACGAACTATCAAGTTTGAAATAGTAAATTAAAGCTTTGCTTTTAATATCTTAATTTATGGGTTAAAGGCTTTATAGCACGAAATGAAAACAGCTACAAGTATGAATTGAATGAATCCAGAATTCATTTCTAGATCACTCGAATCGATAAATGGTGATATTCTTTCCGATACTTGGCAGAGGTACATGTATGCGAGTGACGCAAGTGCGTATGAGATTGTGCCCAAATGCATTGTTTTGCCTAAGAACATTGATGATGTGGTTAAGGTTGTAAAATTTGCTGCTGCCAATAGCATACCAGTAATTGCTAGAGGTGGAGGCAGTGGACTTGCTGGTCAGGCGATAGGTGATGGTATAATCATAGATTTTACGAAATATATGAACAAAGTTGTAGAAGTTAATGCAAAGGAAAATTATGTGATAGTAGAACCAGGAATATACAAAGGCGTTTTGGATAAAGAACTTAGAAAACATGGAAAGTTTTTGCCGCCAGATCCGTCAAGTGCAAACTATTGTGCACTTGGTGGTATGATAGCAACAAATGCAAGCGGTGCGCATACGGTCAAGTATGGAAGCACAATCGATTATGTTGTATCACTTGATGTAATATTGTCAAACGGTGAGCTTCTACATACTGAACCTGTAGAAATTGGAAGTGCTGAGTGGAACAATAAAACCAATTCTATTGAACGTAAGTTACTGGAATCACTCGCAGACTTGCTGCGACCAAACAAAGAACTGATCCAAAATAAGTTTCCCAAAGTGAGAAAGAATTCGTGTGGGTACAGAATTGATAGAGTGTTGAAGGACAATATACTTGACACAAGCAAGTTATTCGTTGCTTCTGAGGGTACGCTTGGTATTGTAGTAAAGGCCAAGTTCAAGATAATGGATCTACCAAAAGAGAAGGCGTTAATGCTTCTTGGCTTCAACGATACACTGCAAGCATCTAAAGCTATTACAAATATAGCAGGATTAGAACCATCTGCGCTTGAGCTTATAGATAAAACCGTAATACAACTCGCAAGAACTGCAAGTGATGAATTTGCTTCAAAGGTGCCTGCAGATACCAGTTGTTTGCTTTTTGTGGAGTTTGATGGTAATAACATACGGGAGATAGAAGATTCTGTTAACAAACTTTCAAAACTGCTTGATCAGATTGATGCTAAAGTAATTGCTTATTCATCTGACAGTAATGAAATCGGAAGGTTATGGGATATCAGAAAGAATGCTTTATCATATACGATGAAGATAAGAGAAGGCACTAAGAAACCAGTTGCCTTCATGGAAGATCTCGTGGTATCAGTAGACAAACTAGGATTTCTCGTTGATACTTTGCAACAAGTATATGGCAAACATGGTTTGAATTACGTTATCTATGGTCATGCGGGTGATGGAAACCTGCACACACGACCATTACTTGATGTTGGGAAGAGTGAAGAGATAAAAATAATGAAAGAGGTAACAAAGGAACTTCTAAATGCAATAACAAATGTTAATGGTAGTGTTTCTGCCGAACATGGTGATGGTCTGGCACGTTCAGAATTCATAAGAGATGTTTATGGTGATGAAATTTACAAACTGTTTGTAAAGATAAAGGAAATGTTTGATCCTAATAATATAATGAATCCAAACAAGAAGATTACTGTGCAAGGAACGTTTGTAAAAAACTTCAGGCATGGTTACAAACATAAAGATCTAGAAAATACATTGAATTGGCAGATAGATGACAGCAGAGTACAAACACAAGTTACGGGTTACAGAAAAGAGCTGAGTTATGATAACGAAGTAGATCTATGTCACGGCTGTGGCGGTTGCAGGGAACTCAACTTTGGTTGGAGAATGTGTCCAGTGTATAAGGGAATAAACGATGAGGTTGCGAGCTGCAGGGGACGCAATAATGTGTTGAGGTGGCTTTTCAAGGTTGATGGTCTCGCAAAGGATTTTGCTTTAACCAAAGAATACAAGGATATAATTTACAAGTATTGTGTGCAATGCAAAATGTGTCTAGTCGATTGCCCATCAAATGTTAACGTGGGCAAATCAATGGCTGAGGCAAGAGCTGCATATGCTAAACAAATGGGTCTGCCAAAAGGCTATGAATATTTCGTAAACATAGACAAACATGCATCACTTGGTTGCAAACTGGCTCCACTATCAAATTTCCTGATGAGTAACAAATTGTTCAGAAAAATGCTTGAAGGCAAAACAGGTATAGATTCGAGGAAGAAGTTCCCAAAGTTTAGCAAAAAGACCTTTGATGATTTATTTCAGGAACGTGGACCTCCGAAAATGGACAAACATGTTGTATTCTTCTGTGACACTTACATACGATACGTAGATCCTATGCTTGGCATGCGTATAGTAAAGATGTTGGAAAGGAATGGTTATGGTGTTATTTTCCCACCACAGATGTCTTCAGGATTACCAGCATTGTTGGAAGGCGCTCCAGATGTTGGAAAGAGAATTGCTGAATATAATGTCAAGAATCTGTATGCGTATGCGTCAAAGGGCATGCCTGTAGTATGCTTCTCTCCCAGTTCGTCCATTGCATTGAAGATGGATTATCTTAACGTCTTGGATAATGAAGAGACAAGAACGGTTGCTAATAACACGTATGATATACATGAATTCTTCAGCAATTTGTATAACAAAGGTGAACTAGATACCAATTTCAAACCAATAGACGAAGAAGTAGGTATGCACTTCCATTGTCATACAATAGTACAGGGTGCAGATAAACACGTAAAGAACCTGCTTAACCTGATACCGAAACTTCGCTACCATATAGTTGAGAAGGGTTGCTGTGGAGTTGGTGGCTCGTATAGTTTTATCAAGGATAATTATGATCTGGCAATGCAGATAGGAAGAGAATTGTTTGATGCTGTAAAGCAGGAAAACAAAGTATACACAACGGGAGAGTCATGCAAGTTACAGATTGAGGAAGGTTCTGGCAAGGAATTAGGGTTAACTGTTGATTTGCTTGCAAGGGCATACGGCATAAGTTAAGTTGAGAATGAATTTATGGACTGGGCGGGAGTTGAACCCGCGACCTCTCGCTTGCGAAGCGAGCATTACTACCTCTGAACTACCAG
>CAYJTD010000071.1:0-7384 GCA_964372525.1 uncultured Nitrosopumilales archaeon
ATCAATTACAGATCAAGGTAGTCTGCTAACTTTAACTCTGCAACAGGAGATCAAGACAGAGCCAATAGACCAGACTGAGATATTGCAGCAGCGAATAGATAGCGTAAAGGATCTGGATGAAGATACGAGGCAAGTTATGAAAAAAATATTACCTGCATTGCTTGGCTCGCAACTACCGAAACAACACATAGCTTACTCACCAATACAGATGCACATAACTATAACAAGACAGATCTACGAAAGGCTAGGCAGTCCAAAGGTGGGAGAATCTATAGGCGTAAATCTTACTCACCCTTGATTATTGCGAGTGGTTGCAACAATTCTGTGTTGACAAAACATGCTAAATATCAGTTAAAATCTACTATGTGTGTGGTATGTTAACCAAGTCTGGGCAGTTAGATATCAATTCGTTAGCCAAGGAAGGCTTTCTAAGCGCAAGCCCAAGAGCACATGGTGGTCTGTACTATCAAAAGAGTGCCAAGGATAACGTGATTGATTTCAGCACCAATGTGAATCCCCTTGGCCCTTCCCCTAGAGTAGTTTCAGCAATAAAGAAAAATATCAAGTTGATTTCTGCCTATCCAGACCCTGATTCGAGGGAGTTAAAGAACGCGATCAGAGAGTATACTGGCATTGATAACGAATGTGTGGTAGTTGGAAATGGGGCAAATGAACTGGTACATTTGTTCGCAGATGTATTTGTGAAGAAAGGCGACAAGATCGTAATGCCAATGCCAACGTTCTTTGAATACGAATTTGCATGTGATAAAAATTCTGGGGACATAACTTACGTTGAACTAAATGATTTTGCTTTTGATAAAGAACCTATGATAGACGCAATAGACAAGGAAACCAAAGCTGTATTCATATGTAATCCTAACAACCCAAGTGGGATGCTTGTAGATCGTAATGATATTGAGAGGGTGCTAGAACACGCACACAACAATAACACGTTAGTGATGCTGGACGAATGCTTCATAGACTTTGTGGATGAGCCTGAAAAGAACTTTGCAAGGTATGTTAACGAATACGAGAACTTGGTAGTGTTAAGAACGTTAACAAAAGCATTCGGACTCGCTGGTCTGCGTGTGGGTTACTGTCTTGCGAACAAGAAAATTTCTAGGATCTTGAACAGGGTAAAGGTACCATGGAACGTTAATGCGCTTGCACAGAAAGCTGCCATTGTTGCATTAAATGATCGTATGCATTTAGAAAAAACTAGACGTTTGGTAAAGAAGGAGAAGAAGTATCTGTATGATAATATTGCAAAGATGAATCAATTTAAACCATACAGATCAGATACAAACTTCTTTTTGATCAAACTTACCAACATCGATTCATTAGCATTGCAGGAAAAATTATTGAAGAGAAATATACTGGTTAGAGATTGCAGTACTTTTACAGGAATGGGTACAGATTTTGTTAGGGTTGCTGTACAGAAGCATAAAGCAAATACGTTATTGGTAAATGCGTTGAAGGGGACATAGCATGGTTAAATTTTTGATGATACAGGGAACATCATCAAATGCTGGGAAGAGTTCCCTCGTAGCGGCCTTTTGCAGAATACTTTCTGATAAAGGATACAAGGTTGCTCCCTTGAAAGCACAGAACATGTCATCCAACTTGTACATTACAAAGGATGGTCGTGAGATGGCAAAGGCTCAGGCAATACAGGCAATAGCAGCAAGGACTGAGCCAAGTGTATACATGAACCCTATCTTGCTCAAACCAATGGGCGATTACGTAAGCAAAGTTGTTTTGTTGGGCAAGGTGTACAGAGACATGCATGCCAAGTATTACTACAGTAATTTCATTCAAAAGGGAATGCAATACGTGAAGAAGGCAATTAACAAATTGTCAAAATATGATGTAGTAGTAATTGAAGGGGCAGGCAGTCCTGCTGAGATTAACATAGCAGATTATGATATTGCCAACATGAAACTTGCCGAAATGCTAAACGCACCAGTTCTAATAGTTGCAGACATCGAGCGTGGTGGTTGCTTTGCAAGCATGGTAGGAACCATGCAGCTATTGAAGACAAAGCATAGGAAACTTGTCAAGGGATTCATAATAAACAAGTTCAGGGGCGATAAAACAATACTGAACCCAGCAATAGCATCTGTTGAAAAGATCACAAAAAAACCTGTTCTTGGTATCATACCGTTAATTGACAATATGTTACTGCCAAATGAAGATTCGCTGGGTATCGATGCAGGTAGGTCAAAGCATGATCTGATAAATATTGCAATCATAAGGTATCCCAACGCCATTAACATAGCGGACTTTGATTCATTGTCGCAATCATCTGACACTTTGAATACATACTACGTTACTTCACCTGCCCAATTTTCAGATGCTGACCTTGTACTGCTTCCTCCAAGCAGGAATCTTATAGATGATTTGGAATGGATGAGGGAGAATGGAATTGCAGATAGCATCAGGTCGTTAAGATCAAGGAAACCTGTAATTGGCATATGCGAGGGATTTGCTATGATGGGAAGGCATATACAAAATACGGAGAGTATCGATGGTCTTGGTCTGATCAATACCACAGTATATGCCGACAGGAGGCTTGCTGGTACTGCAAGCCTTACAATAGCTAGCAGGAAGGCAATTGTTTCTACTAATGGGAAGACGCTGAATGCTTACTTGCGAGGGAATTACAGGGTAGTAAATGGCAAGAATGCGTATCCATTGTTTCATGTTGTAAAATTGAATGGAAAACATAGGAAATTTGCAGAAGGCTCTGTAAGCAGTGACGGGCTTGCATTTGGCTGCTGCCTCTACGGGTTGTTTGACGCGCCTCTCATAAGGAACAGTTTAATCGGATATTTAGCACGTAGAAAGAAGGTCAGGGCTATGACGCATAACATGGATGCTGCTGCGTTCTGGGATAAGCAGATCCAGAAGTTGAGTAATACCGTAAAGAATAACACAGACATGGAGCAAATTATGAAACTGGTGGGACTTTGATTGCAGAGACGCTGTTAATACTTGGAGCTGCAGTAGTTCTTGATTTTATTGTAGGTGATCCTCCAAACAAACTGCATCCAACGGCATGGACAGGACGATTGATCTGTGCTATAACACCCCGACTGAAAAGCAAATCTGCTGGTACAGAAAAGATCAAGGGATCAGTAGCGGCAGTTGCAATAGTTTCATTAGCAGTATTGTCAACTTATTACTTTCTTTACGTGATCGAAAACTTCCTAGGTATGATCGCACTAATTGTTGTCAGTATAATTTTGCTGAAGAGCACTTTAGCAATAAGGGGAATGGAGATGCATGCTAGATCTGTAATGAACGCATTGGCAAATAACGACATAGATACTGCTAGGACGAAGTTATCGAATATTGTTGGAAGGGACACATCGCAGTTAGATGAGCAACATGTTTTATCTGCTACTATTGAGAGCATAGGGGAAAGTACTGTAGATGGAATAGCGTCGCCCACATTCTACTTTGCATTATTTGGAATTCCTGGCGCGTTTGCCTATAGAGCAATCAACACTTTGGATTCGATGATAGGCTACAAAGATAGTTATCATAAAAACATCGGATGGTTTTCAGCGCATCTTGACACGATTGCAAATTACATCCCTGCAAGGATTACAGCATTCCTGATGGTCATCGCGGCTAAGATGATTGGAGCTGATTGGAAGAATTCGCTGTACATAATGAGCAGGGATAGACGTAATACTCCAAGCATGAATGGAGGTTGGCCAATGGCTACTATTGCAGGAGCACTTAGGGTAAGGCTTGAGAAAAATGGATACTATTCATTGGGAGAATCTTATGAGCATTTAACGTTACAACATTGCGAAAAGGCTATTTCAATAATGAAGGTTACAACTTTGCTCTTCTGTATCGTATTTGCCCTGCCAGCAATTATATTGTCATCTCTCTTATAGTTAGTTACTTGGTATGGTAACCCAGATAATATCACTGATATCATTCTTAACCATACTTCCAGTAGGTAGGAATTATGACATTCACTACATAGCAAGAAACATGTTCCTCTTTCCAATTGCCGGCGCTATAATTGGTTTACTTATTGGTTCGTTTGCATTAGGGCTTTCGTTTGTAATACCTCCATTACTCCTTGGCTTTGCTGCTACTGCAGCACTTTTTCTGCTGACTGGGGCGCATCACACTGATGGGTTATCTGATTTTGCAGATGGATTGATGGCAAAAGGCAAGGATTCTAAAATGGCGGCTATGAATGATGCAAGAGCAGGATCTGCTGGCATATCCGCATTGATACTGTATTTTGCTGGAAGTGTTGTCGCAATCTCTATGCTAGCAGAAATAGGCAGTTTTCAGTTATTCATGGCTATAATTGCTAGCGAAGTCATAGGAAAGTATGTGATGGTCATACAGGCGAACAGGGGCACTGCAGCATGGGAAGGATTGGGATCGACGTTTATAGAACAAATGAAGGACAAATCGAAATTTATTGCTGCTAGTGTGATAACCTTACCCATTGTTTATTTCGCCGCAGGACTCGCTGGTCTACTTGTGTTAACAGTTGCAGTTGTAATTGCATTTATTCTCCTTGGAATTTCGAACAGAAGCTTTGGAGGAGTATCTGGCGATGTGTTCGGTGCATCTAACGAGATAACCAGGCTTTCTTCACTGATTATATTGGCATCCATATTAGTATGAAGCGAGCTTTAAATGTAATATGACGTAATAATAAAATGCATGACCGAAGACGAGGAAATTCCTGAGGAAGTAAAGAAGCATATGGATGTAAAATATACTGATGAGAAATGTCCATTTTGCAACAGCAGGATAGACGAATTTGGTTACTGCGCATGTGGCGCTGCAACTTAATCTATCAATAATTTTCCTTCTTTCATAATTTCTATACCATCGGAAGTAATATCACATTTTTCAAGAATACAGTCTACGTGCGTTCTTGACTTCCAGCCAGCATTTGTTTGTGACCCATATGGATCACCGAAAGCGATATGCACTCTGGCCTTTTCATCCTGTAACATATTGCCTATCAACGGCATCTTCATTAAGTAAAGATTTGTGGGGATAGCGAATTCTGAAGCTCTATTGCTATTTTCATCAGTTTTAATGTATTGTAACAGTTCTTTCTTTAGTTCCGCATCTTTGCATTGAACGTTATCTAGGTTTATTCTTGAATTTTTGATCTCCAGACTTATTTTTTCTTGTAGATAACCATACTTCTTGGTAAACCAATCTCCAAGTTCAGCGGCTACAATCGTTCCATTAACATTGTATGGCGCTGTAAAGACCTCTCCATCAGGCAAATTTCCCCATGCACCTCTTTCATGAAATATACCATGACTAGGAACCCATTTCCAGTTTTTATTAAATTCCAACTCTAAGGAGGTACCTTCTTGACTTGTAACATGTATACTACTAGCATTCTTAACAGTCTCATACATCTTCATCGTTGTTTTGTAAACTACATTGTAATCAGCGCACATGCCCTGTTCCATCATCACTTTTGTTACACCGGGCATATGGCCATGTCTAGCATACTTTATTGCCTCAGCTCTGAATAATGATCTAACAACAAGTTCTCCCTCATACGACTGTGCAACCCAGAAGGTAACTGTAGCATCTGGAATTGCCTTGCTAATTTCTGTTGGAAGTTCTGTCATTGGTCGGGAAGAATAATCCTCTACAACAAACATCTTGCTCTTTGCAATAGATTTTGAAATATTATGTATAGCATCAGTAACTTCCTTGGTATCACGATCGGTTACTATCATGACTTTATCGGAATCATTAACTCCCATACACGTTTTTACTGCATTGGCAGCCCCTTCTTCAAGAGAACCCATAGCACTTCTTATAGCGCACCAGAATAAACTCTTACTGAAAAACAAACTTCGTGCCTACACTGTTCTGTATAAAAGCATCAGGCATAACATTGGCAATTTTATGTATAGACTTGTATCCAGTGCAGTGGCAAGGAACAATATACGCAGGTTTTATCTTCTGCAGCTCTTGTATAGAACGTTCGATAATTTTTTCAAACAAGTTACCGCTAAGATGGAAGCCACCTAGAACAGCATAAACATTGTCTATACCAGTTACTTTCTTGGCATAGTTTATTGTATTGATTATCCCCGCATGGCCACAGCCAGTTATGATGACAATACCTTTTCCATCAACATTCACAACCAATGCCTGGTCATCCATGATGAGAGGATCTGGTTGCAATTCATTATTAATTTCTGCATACTGGATTGGGAAGCCTTTTTCAAAATCAGTTACCCTTGCAATCTCTCCTGTAGCCAGTATTGAATTGCCAATCGCATAAGGCTCTATTATCTTTTGCACATCAGCACCATTGTTTGCAAGCTCATCTTCATTTAGAACTGGAAATTTCATTTTATCTCCATTCGGAAATACTAGGAACCGTTTGAGGAAAGCATCTGGATGGAGAATTAATGGTATTCTGCGTTTCATTCTTTTCAATGTGGATACAAGGCCAGCAAAGTGATCCTTATGCCCGTGGCTCAACACTATCGCATCTACGCTGTTAAGGTCTATGCCTAGCCTATCAACGTTGTAAAGCATACCCGTTTCGCTAACACCTGTATCGAAGAGTATTCGCTGCTTTGTATCACCATAAACATCAACAAGTGCTGAGAAACCATGCTCTGCTATCAACGGAGGTAACATCGTACCATCTGCATATAACGGAGGTCTTTTCGCTACTGTATTGCTATCAAGTAATAGGTCTGTTATGTTATCCATCAGTATAGTGATCTCAACCTTCTTTGCTGGTTTTATCAAACTCTTTAGGAAATGGAGCTCTGAGATTTAAATGGTAACTAGGATTCTTTAATTAATCGCAAAATGTAACAATTCTAATATGCTCGCAATGATAATGGCTGGTGGCGTTGGTAAAAGGATGCAATCAAAAGAAGAGAAACCAATGTTATTGGTAAAGGGAAAACCCATGATCAGTTATGTTTTCATGGTGTTGAAAAATTCCAATTGTTTTAACAAGATAATAGGATTGGTAAGCAACAACACACCAAAGACTGCACAGTTTCTAGCAAATGTTGGGGCAGAAGTGGCTAATACCTCTGGAAGTGATTATGTAAAGGATCTCAATTACGCTTTAGAACTTGTTAGACCCAATAAAGTATTCATAATATCTGGAGATATGCCATTGATAGATACTAATACAATCAAAAAAATAGTCAGTAGTTTTGACAAATGCAAGAAACCATGCCTTACAGTCATGGTAAGCAAGGCAGTGCTTGACGATCTTGGTGTAAGTACTGACTACTGCTTGGAATATGATGGCAGGACAATATGCAATACCGGTGTTAGTATAATAGATTCATCTAAAGTAGATGGTTATTCTAGCATAGATGAAGAGTAT
>CAYJTD010000072.1:0-7367 GCA_964372525.1 uncultured Nitrosopumilales archaeon
TTGGAGGAAATATTTCTGGAGCATCTATGAATCCGGCCAGAGCTCTCGCACCTGCACTTGTAAGTGGTAATTTTGTAGACCTATGGCTTTACTGGACTGCAACTTTCATAGGTGCTGCAATTGCAGCGATAATGTATAGGATCATTAAAGCAAAGATACTGACAAAATAGCGCTATTGTTGAAGAATTTAATTTATTGTGTAAACCTATAGTTAGTCAATACTATCAATCAATTCTCTGATTTCATTTTCTAGCGTTGAATCCACACTCTTTTCGTAAAGATCAGGGTTTGCAAGTATTTTTCTAAGACACATAAAACACATGCTGCTCCACGGACTCCCAACAAGTTTACCCTTTTCTGCTATTATTGCAACTGCGACCCTTTTCTTGCACCAGCTACATTTAGGCATTATTGATCCATTTAGGTTAACAACACCTCCTTTTATCTATCATCCTTCATTTACTCAGGAAACGTTGTACCTAGTTTACAAATGATATACGCCTTACTTCTTTATTCCCTGCGTAAAGAGCGTTCCAAATTTCTGTTTCCATTTTTCAGAACTTATTTTTGTGGGATAACTGATATTTCTCTGCCTGATATTTTTGAAGCCTGTTTGTTTGAACATGCCTACCCACTCTTTCTTGGAGCGCAGATCCATTTTCACATTACACTGCTCAGGCCATGAATGGCTTGCCCTGTTTTCACGATAATAATCAACACCGCAAAGAAACATTCCTCCCTGTTTCAATAAATCGTATATTTTCTTGATGGCAGGTTCAACTGGAATATTGTAGTACAGTGCTTCCATCGAAAAAATCACGTCAAACCTCTTTCTTGTGTTCCACGTAAGAAGGTCTGTATGCAAGAAGTGCTGTTTCTTTGAGTTTTGTAACGTTTTAGCCTGTTTTATCATTGCATTGCTAACATCTATACCCCATGCGGATTTGCATAGTGAATGTTTGGATATTTGTCTGACAGTCCATCCGTTGCCGCATCCTATATCCAGAAAATCAAATTTGTTGCGTATCTTTATCTCTTTTAACATAATTTGTACTGCATAGTTATGCTCTTTCTCCATCTCTTTATCCCCACCCTGTAGTAACCATCTGTTGAATAATGTAGTAACACTGTCTCTCATGTATGGTATGTTTCGTACAGCATAATTATTTGATGTAGAGTTAATGCAATTATAGCAATTGATTAACCAGAATTCTACCTACTTACTGGTTGTACTGCACTTTTACCAAGCTGACGTTTCCTTTATCTGTAACTTCATACGTTGCATTGGGATCGTCTACATCAACCATGATCTTGGTGCCAAGCAGATCTTTAGGTACTTCTAAACAAAGGACTCCTTGCTTGCCATCCTCTCCGGATGCGCTGACTAGAATATGCTTGGTGTTAGGATCGTAACGCAGGTCGTTTATCTTAGAAGTAGAACCTACCTTGAAAGTCATGTCAGTATCTGTAACCTTCATCTCCTGTAACGCATTGCAAGTTATAATATTGTGTTGTCCAATAGAGGGCAAATTTGTAGGAAGGTCCAATACTTCAGCACCGCCAAGCAAAACTCCAAAAGATCCTAAACCAAGCAGTATGAAGACAATCTCCTTTGTATGGTAAATGACCATTGCCAGTTCTACAAGGAATTTGAATGCGGACCACATAGCCTAAGAACCACTCCTCTTAATTTTCAGCATAAACAAGTCCCTGTACTATATCAGTGGTCCAATAAATAAATGATTGTCAAATGATATGTTATAGTATGTTTTGAATAAAACCTTACTTACCTATTGATCACTATCCATATTCATATGTTACACCCTTCTCTCCCTTCGGATGCTTCCAGTTGGTTTCCTTTGAACATGTGCCGCACTCAATGCATCCTTCGTGCTGTAACACAACTTCCGATTTGAAACGTTCCTTGTCAAGGATCTCCATTATGTAACATTTCGTTGGGCATAACTGCACCATACTTTTAATGAACTTTGAATTTTGATCGATGATCTTTATGTGTGGTTCAGGATCATCGTTAATCTTTATTTTAGCAATCCTGTCATCTATGCTTGTTGGCCTTATCTCGTAATCAGGCTCTACTGTTTTGCCTATCTTTTCAGCAACCTCCATTGGTATCTTTACATAAGCTTCATTGCTCTCAATCAATGCCAGCAATGTTCGCTGGTCAAGCATCTTCGTAATTGCTTTGGCAAATTCCTGCACTGATGCTTTGCGCAGAAGCATGAATCCCAGTTGAAGGAACAGGTTCAAAGATTCTGTTGGAATATCTTTGCAGGCATTTACAAATATTCGCAGATATTCAAAATCTATCTTCCTTATGTCATTCGTATAGGGGCTTTCGTTTATTGATTCGCCGAAAGCTGCGCCCAAGTATTGTTCCGTGAAATTATTCTTCTCCTTTGCCCTTGCAATTGCCCTTGCTGCCCTTGCAGCGTCATCTATGCCGATGTTTATGCCTTCTATCCTTGTGCCAACAAATACTCCACGTCCAGCAGCATCACCTAGGAACAAAACATTATTCTTGTAAGGTTTCTCCATCAACGCTCTTTTGCCGTCTGGAACAAGCTTTGCAGAATATTCAAGCTCAACGTAGTTGGTTTCAAATGAAACCCCAAACTTTTCTTCCACCTGCTTTCTGGTTTCGTCTAATCTTTGCTTTAATTCGTCTTCACTTTTGTAGAGCCCAGATTCCATTGCCTTCTTTCTGGCACTTTTTGAATAGTAGGTGTATCGCAACTCTTCCCATGATTTTAATAATTTGCTTATGCCAAACCTTATTCGTAATTGTTCTTCCTTTGGCAGGTCTTTATCTGTCTCCTTTATGAAAGGAACTTCATCTTTAATGTAATTGCTTACCTGCGGTATTGTAAGAAAACTGTCAAGCAAATTGTATGGTTCGATTGCACTCTTTATCAAAGAATCTAAATGATATACAACGCCAACGGAAAGCGTGTCCTTGTTTGTATAAATGAAACCGCCGCCATTGTGCCCCCTGGAAATGTCTCCTGCAAATAGATGTGCTACGCCTTCGCCATCCTTCAAATTGTATCGTTCATCGATGATATCTTCGGGTAATCGTACTACAGATTTTACTCCCTGATACAACGCTTCCACATCGAACTTCTTCCTAGCATCAGTCATGAGAGCGACTTCTGAATTGACACCGTCAGCTGCAATGATTGCATTAACCTCTATGGGCTCGAGTTCATCCGTCTCAACTATTGTCTTTCCATTTTCCCATATGATGTTGTTAACATGAACACCGGAAACTATGCCGCCTCCCACCTTCTGCGCAGCTTCTTCAGCCTGCTCTGCAAACCACCTGTTCATTTTAACCATCAATACGGAATAGGCAAAGTTCGTCTGATAGTGGTGCGCGTCGGTTAGATCAACTTCATACACCTTGTTGCCAGAGACAGCATTGAGATAGTACCCAGTGATCTTCCTTTCAACAGGTGCTTCATCTAGAAAATTTTCATACACTTCTTCGACATTGCTGACCTTTGCATTATTGTATGTTTTAGAATAAAGTATACCGCCAGTAATGCTCTTGGAACCAACTGGTTTACCTGCTTCAAGTACGACTGCCTGCAAACCTAATTTGGATAATTCTTTTAGTGCAGCTAGACCGGCAGAGCCGCCACCAACTATTGCAACGTCATACTTCTCCATTGCTTATCTACCACCATTCTTTAGTTTTTTAACTGAATCAATTAATGCAGGTAATACGTCTTCCATCCTTCCCTGTATGTAGACATCACTTTCATCCTTGATTGGCGCGTCTGGATCTGGATTTATTGATACTACAAATTCTGCATCTTTCATTCCTACTATATGTTGAGCAGCGCCGCTTATACCGATTGCTATGTACAATTTTGGTTGAATCTTCTTGCCGCTTGTACCAACTACCCTTGCTGGAATGAAGTAAGTTGATTTCAGTGATTGACTAATGTTGTATGGTTGCTTTGATAATGGTAATGAAATTGCGACCTCAGCTTTTAATTCCCTTGCAAGCTGCTCTATCAGTTTGATATTACTTTCCGGGCTGTCCTTTATGCCACGGCCAAACGCAACCACTACTTTGTATTCCTCCAGCGGTACTTCGCTCTTTATTACTTCCCTTTTAGTTATCCTGATCCTTAGATCTTTACCGGAGAAAGTTGGTTCGTATTCAACTATCTTTCCTTTCCTACTCTCATCATTAATTGGTTGAAACACGCCTGGTATGATACTGCATGCCTGCGGCGAAAACTCATGAGATATTTCTGGGTTCTTATTATCTAAACATAAGATCTGCGTCCATAAAAATCCGCTAAAGTCTGGTCTGTACATGAATAATATCTTGTCATATTTTTCTGGTTTGCCTTTTGTCTTATGTTCATGCGTTAGAGTAACGTCGTCTACGACCAGTTTGTTGACATCAGATGCAAGGCCAGAATCGAGCTCTGCTAACACAGTAGAAGATAGATGTCTACCAATGGCATCGGCACCAAAGAACATGTACCTTGGTTTTATGTAATCATCAGATATTTGTACGGCTTTTGCAACCGTTTCCTTATCCCTTACTATTGCGCTTATCACTTTAGTATCTACAACTGTTTTTGGATACCTTAATTCCGGATGATCTGCGAATATTACAGCATCGGCGCCTGCATGTATCGCTATTTCACATAATGGTCTTATATTATGCCCTAAAATTATTGCTATCACTTTTTCATTAAGAGAATACTTTTTGTTAAAAACATCAATCAGTCTCCTAGCTTCTCCCAGCATCTCAAAACTTACGTTTGCAGGATGGCCATCATCATGCTCAAAAACAACAAAAAGATGTTCGTATTTCATGCGTATCACTTACTATTGAGTATCTCCACAAGTTTCTTGCTCAGATCGTTAAGCTCATCGTCTTTACTGACGTCTATTACCTTTGTATGTCGGCTTGCTTTGGCTCTTGGAACTTTTTCTACTTTGTACACTATGGTAGGAGAACCGGGTAGACCGACGTTCTTCATTTCTACGTTAAGATCCTTTGCCGTCCAGACCTTCAGGTACTGTTTGTAATTCTCGATCTTTTTTGTTGCATTTCTTTGTAATCTAACATATTTTAGACGCTGTGATACCGTAGTATAATGTTCTTTGTAAGAAGGATCTATGGCAATGAGCGCTGGTAATGGACATTCAATCTCTTCTAGTATATTGTAGAGTCCTTGTATCTCTATCAGCCTCGTTGCATGAAGTATTTTGTTCTTTACATCTATGCTGTAACGTATGACATTGCCGAGAAAGTTGAAACCTAACTTCCATGCCGCCTGCGGACCTGTCTGGCCTGTCTCACCATCAACTGCTCTATGCCCGCTTATGACAAGATCGATGGGGCCCATGCGTTCTATGCCTGTTTTGACTGCTTCAGCAGTTGCCAGAGTATCTGCACCTGCGAATGCTCTATCGCTATAAAGGTGTAATTCATCTGCGTCGCATATCTCCGTCGCTTGCCTTAATGCAATGTCTGCGATGGGCGGTCCCATCGTGCATATCTTGATGTTGGCATCGTACAGAACTTTTGAATAGAAAGCTGCCTTGGTAGCAACTGCACTATGTGCACCTAGAATACTTTTGGTCTGCGATCTGTTGAGCGTACCATCTGCGTTATAACTTACATTACCTTCAGAGAGATCTGGTTCCAGTTTCACCATCACTACTATGTTTATCATATTTTGCATTTTGCTACACTACCGCTAGATCAACATATAAGAATCGTAGCGCAAGCGTTCCATTCTAGAAACCTAATAAAAATTTAGCCTTATGTCATGCCTGCTATTGCGTCTTTGACGCTCTTAACACCCTTGTCAAACCATCCCTTTTCTTCCGCATTCAATTCAAGTTCAACTATTTCTTCAACACCGTCTTTGCCCAGAACTGCTGGAACGCCAATGCAGACATTCTTGGCTCCATATTGACCATCAAGATAAGCTGCTACTGGCATTATCTCCTTTCTGTCCTTGACTATTGCATCAACCATGTGTGTAACAGCATTTGCCGGCGCGTAGATCGTGGCACCCTTTAATGCTATGACTTCTGCTGCTACCTTTCTTGTATTTTCTACTACCTGTTTTGATTTCTTGCTATCCAGAAACTTTGTTAATGGTATTCCTGCTATAGATGAGTATCGTATCAATGGTAACATGTTTTCTCCATGCTCTCCAATTACTAATGCATCTATTGCTGATCGTGACATCTTTGTAGCGTCAGCGATAAAGCTCTTGAACCTTGATACATCTAACATATTGCCCATACCCATCACCTTATTGTTCTTGAATTTTGTAGTCTTCAATGTTACGAAAGTCATTGGGTCCAATGGGTTTGTAACCGTGATTATTGTAGCATCTTTTGCATTTTTTGCTACCTTCTCTGCAACGCCCTTTACTATTGAAGCGTTCGTGTTTAGTAAATCCATCCTTGTCATGCCTGGTTTTCTTCCAACTCCTGCCACTATTACGACAATATCGGAGCCTCTCATGTCTGCATACTCATTAGAGCCGTTGACATGAGTATCGATACCCCTTTCTGATAATAGATGGGAGATATCCATGGCCTCTCCCTGCGGCAGCCCTTCAACTATGTCTAGCAATAGAATTTGCGTATCAAGCTCCTTCATTGCTATTTGTAAGGCCATAGAACTGCCTACTTTGCCAGAACCAACGATTGTTATCATGTGATATTGTACCTACCATGCCCTAGATTTTTGCAATTACTTATAGCTTTGCCTGAAGTTGCAGTAAATAATTGCGTGTCTTCTGTTTATTAAAATAAATTTATATTCAAACATACATGTACAAGTTACATGCTAGCAATCTTTGACTGCCAGATCTCTGGGATATCTGGAGATATGTTGCTTTCATCATTGATCGATATTGGTGCTAACAAGAAAAAAGTCATTGATTCAGTAATGTCATGCCAGAATTTTCTTGAAGGAAGCAAGATAATCAATGTATCATTTGATGCTGTAAAACGATCAGGCTTTCGTGCAACTGCATTGAATATACAGTATGAAGACAATGTGCATGAGCGAAAAGGTACAGAAGTTTATGATGCTATTGAGAAATGTTGTGATTCATTAGATTTGGAACATAAAAGCAAGGCATTTGCACTTGCTAGCATCAAGACACTGATAGAAGCTGAGGCACACGTGCATGGCGAAGATTATAACAATGTGCATCTGCATGAAGCTTCGAGCATAGATACGCTTGTTGATATCATAGGAACGGCAGTTGCGATACAGGATTTAGGATTATTTAATGCAGAAATTTATGCTAGTAGAATTGCTGTTGGTGGCGGTACGTTAACATTTTCTC
>CAYJTD010000073.1:0-7329 GCA_964372525.1 uncultured Nitrosopumilales archaeon
ACCAGAACCCTGTAATTACCTTCATTCTCCTCTAGCATTTTTTTTATTCTTAGCATGTCATCAGGTTTGCTCTTTTCATAAGCTCTGACCCAGTTCTTTACATCATCAAGATTAAGGCTCTTACTCACAATCGCAATGAACTATCAGTGCATAAGAATCTTTTCAGAATGCATTTATAAGCAAGAAACCGTTTGCATTTTTTGTTATGAGTGAAGAAGAGAAGATACAGGCATTGGTTTCACAAATGAAGCTGTATGAAGCTTACCTTAACGATATTGCTTCCAGAGAAAACACTGTTGCCAGATTGATGGAGGAAGGCAGACTTGCAATAGAAGCCATAAAGAACATTTCTGGGCAAGACGCTGTGCAGACGCTGATGCCTATAGGTATAGGCATTTACATGCAAACATCTACATCTAGTAATAATAAACTACTCATAAACATAGGTGCTGGTGTTGCAATCGAAAAGAGCAAAGATGATGCAGTTACATATGTGGAATCACGACTTAAGGAAATGGAAGTCGCATTGCGATCTATGATGTCACAGAAACAAGAGCTCGCCACAAGGATGGAGCAGACTCGGGCTGAAGTGAATACTATACTGCAGAAGATACAAAAATCTAGTTGATTCGTTATGTTTGATAAGCTAAAGAGAACATTATCAGACGCAGTAAAAAGCATAGGGGAAAAGGAACTTACTGCAAAGGACATTGACAAAATATTTACCGATCTACAAATTTCTCTTTTGGAAAGCGATGTAGCTCAGGAAGTAATTGACGATTTAGCCGAAAGGATGAAGAGAGAACTTACAGGTCAAACAGTCGAGAAGGGGATCAAGGCACAGTATTTCGTTAAGAAGAAACTCGAAGAATATCTGTTGCAAATGTTTGAGAAAGCAGGCATGGTTGATCTTATAGCTAACATAAACGCAAAAAAGTCCAAAAAGGAACCATATGCGATAGTGTTTCTAGGCATAAATGGAACAGGTAAAACCACCACCATTGCTAAAGTGGCAAACATGCTCAAGAAACAGGGTTTTTCTCTAGTTATAGCTGCTGGTGATACTCACCGCGCAGGTGCAATAGAACAGATATCTCAACACGCATCAAAACTTTCCATAAAAGTTATAGCCCAGCGATACGGTGCAGACCCTGCTGCTGTAGGTAGAGATGCCATACTTCATGCTAAATCTAATAGAGTAGACGCTGTTCTGATCGATACTGCAGGAAGAATGCAGACCAGTAAGAACCTTATGGACGAAATGGGAAAGATAATTCGTGTAGTAAATCCTGACCTGAAGATCTTCATAGGTGACTCTCTTGCAGGTAATGACACAATAAACCAAGCAAGAGAATTTTATCAATATACAAAATTTGATGGTGCGATTTTAACTAAAACTGATGCCGATGTAAAAGGTGGAGCTGCTATTTCAATCGTGTATATAACTGGCAAACCCATAATCTATTTGGGTACAGGGCAGGAACACACTGATTTGGCTCCCTTTGATACCAAGTCGTTTGTAAATTCAATTCTAGGTGATAATGTTGCAGAGTAGACACATTCTATCAATCATGGAACTTACACGTAAGGAGGTAGAGGATATAACAAAACTTGCATTGAAATTAAAGAAGAGACCTACACCATTACTAAAGAATAAAGTACTTGCTATGATCTTCCAGAAGCCGTCAACACGTACCAGAATGAGTTTTGAGGTTGCAATGCTGGAACTGGGTGGTCACGCAGTCAATCTTTCAATGAATGATTTACAGCTCTCACGTGGAGAAACAATTGAGGATACGGCAAGAACTCTGTCTGTCTATACTGATGCTATAGGAGCTAGGGTTAATGATCATAAAGATATTGTAAAACTGACTGATGCTGCAAATGTTCCAGTGATAAATATGCTATCTGACATGTATCATCCATGTCAAGTGCTAGGAGACCTACTCACTATCAGGGAAGTGAAGCATAAACTAAGTGGGTTGAAACTGGCATGGATAGGTGATGGTAACAATGTCTGTAATTCACTAATAGCTGGATGTGCAATCATGGGGATCAATAGTACAGTGGCATGCCCTGATGGCTATGAACCGTACAGAGAAGCCATGGATTTTGCCAAGAGAATGGCTGTAAAAAACAAATGTGTTTTTGAAATAACAAATGATCCCAAGAAAGCTGTAAAAAACGCAGATATTGTTTATACTGATGCATTCGTATCGATGGGTAAAGAAGCAGAGAGGGATGTAAGGATGAAGACTTTTCTGCCTCACTATCAGGTAAATACGGATTTAATGAAACTTGCCAAGCCTAACGCGATCTTTATGCACTGCCTTCCAGCGAAAAGAGGAGAGGAAGTTACCGAAGATGTTATTGATGGTAAACAATCAGTAGTATGGCAGCAAGCGGAAAACAGATTGCATTCACAGAAGGCTTTACTGTGTTTATTGCTACTCAAGAATCTAAAAGGTTTATAAGTGCTTTGAGGATGCTTGCACTAATTATTGGAGGAATTAGATAATTGAATTACACACCTTTGCTTCGGAGGATCAGGGAAGATAAGACCAACTATCGTAAGAGGAAGGCTATTTTGATTGGCAAACATAATTTCGCCACAGTAAGGGTGAGTAACCAGAACGTTCAGGTCCAAATACTAAAGTCCAGCAAAAAAGGCGATGAGACTCTAGTTTCTGTGCACAGTAGAGAGCTTATAAAATATGGCTGGAATGGATCTAGGAAAAGTATTCCTGCATGTTATCTTACTGGATTGCTTGTAGGTAACAAAGCACTTGCAAAAAATGTGAAGGAATGTATTCTTTACACTGGTAACAGGATTTTTTCACCTAAAATTGCCGCATCTGTTAAGGGTATGGTAGATGCAGGCATGAACATCCCCATAGAGGAAGAAACTATCCCTCCAATGGATAGGTTGAATGGAAAGCATATTGCTGATTATGCAAAAGATCTCAAGAAAAGTGATAATCAGTTATACACAGCTAGATTTTCCACGCTTATCAAAGAACATTTTGTTCCAGAAAATTACGCTGAAAATGTTGAAAGGACAAAATCATCAATACTTGGAAAACCATTAAGCAAAGAGAAAATAAATGCTGAGACTGAACTAAAACAAAAGGAAGTAAATGCACCTAAGGAAACAAAAGCCCCTAAGAAACCGAAAGCAAAGACACCAAAGAAGAGTGTCGAAAAGAAAGCTTCCAAAAAGAATAGCAAGAAGGGTGACAAGAGTTGAGAAGAGAACAAGAGAGACCAGAATGGAAACCTAGAACAAAGCTTGGTATGCTTGTGACTGCTAACAAGATAACATCAATGGAAGAAGTATTTGAGAACGGTTATAGAGTACAGGAATCAGAAATCATACGCGCGCTATTACCAGATATAAGAAATGAAGTAGTGCATGTGGGCATAGTCCAAAAACAGACAGACGCTGGTGAGATGACACGATTCAGTGCTATTGTAGCTGCTGGTAATGAAAGCGGTTGGTTAGGCATAGGGAAGGGTAAAGCATCACAGATGAGAAATGCTATAGACAAGGCTACCAATGCCGCTTTACTTAATGTTATACCAATTAAACTCGGATGTGGTAGCTGGGAATGTCGTTGCAACCAATACCACTCAGTCCCATTCAGGGTAGAAGGTAAGGGGGGAAGTGTAAAAGTGGAAATCCTGCCTGGTCCAAGGGGGCTTGGTATTGTTGCAGGAGAAAATATACAGAACCTGCTGAAGCTTGCTGGGATAAAAGACGCATGGACTAAAACTTATGGTTCTACCAATACCATGTCATCAACAACTAAAGCAGTTTACAACGCATTAAGGAGTACATATAGTGTTGGCTAGTATGACAGCTTATTTGGTCGTTCGTATAAGAGGTACAGTAAATGTGCCTTCATGGGCAGACAGTACATTACAGTTATTGAATCTTGATAGGAAATTCAGGGCTACAATAATACCAGAAGAGCCATCATTTGCTGGTATGCTACAAAAGGTGAAGAACTATGTTGCATGGTGCAAGGCAGACAAAGAAACCGTAAAGACATTGATTGAAAAAAGAGCAAGAAAACAGGGGTACAAAAAGATCGATGATAATGATATCAAGGCACTAGGGTACAAAAGTATAGATGAACTTGCAGATGCTTTAACTAATGGTAAGGCAACATTGTCAAAATTAGATATGTTGAAACCATGGTTTGCACTTGCACCACCAAGAAAGGGGTTCAAGAGAAAGACCAAACGCATGTATCAAAATGAAGGGGTTTCGGGAGAAAATCAGGAATTGCTGTCACTTGTTAAGAACATGATCTAGTAATATAATTTAGTAATAATTTTACAAATTGATAGCCTTTCTTTAACCAGCAAAGACTTAATTAAGGCTCTTTTATATGAGCTCACAATTTCCCAGTAAAGGTGTTTGAGATGGTAACTAGGTTAAGGAAGGTTAGAAAGTTGAGAGGTTCTCGAACACATGGTTGGGGCCAAATCGGTCAGCATAGGAGCGCAGGCCATAAAGGAGGTCATGGTAAGGCAGGTCTGCACAAGCACCATTGGACCCGCACCGTGTTATTTGAGGAGAGGCACTTTGGTGTACCCGGTTTTCATAACCCAACTCGCAAAGTTACAAAAAAATGGATTAATGTAGGCGACCTGGATACTTTATTCGCAAAGTGTGGTAAGTCTGAAAATGGGAAGAATGTTTTGGATCTAGTGTCACTAGGCTATGATAAGCTGCTTGGTGCAGGTAAAGTCTCCAATAAGTATAGCGTAGTAATCAATGCGTTTGCCAAGAATGCCAAGACTAAGATTGAAAGTGCTGGTGGCGAAGTGTTAGCGCAATGAGCGACTCAGGTTCTGGCTTCATGGAAGGAAAGTTAGATTTCAGGAAGATAGTCAACACAGTATCTAAGTATATTTGGCAGATCCCTAAACCGAAGAGGAAACTTTCTCTTACGGAAAGATTTGTCTGGAGCGGTATAGCTCTTGTAATTTATTTGATAATGGGCCAAATCCCACTTTACGGTGCTCCATCTAGCGTATTCGATCCATTTGCTTTTGCAAGGGTAATATTTGCATCGCAGCAAGGAACGCTTGTTGAGCTTGGTATAGGACCAATTGTTACAGCAGGGTTGCTTATGCAATTGTTAAGAGGTTCGGACATAATTAAATTAGATTTCAAGAATACAGATGACAGAGCACTCTTCACAACTGCTACCAAAATTGTCACGATAGTTGTGATTGTAGTAGAAGGCGCACTTTACGGTTCAGCTGTTTACCAAGTTCCCGCAGACATAAGTGTTGTCATAATTAGTCAGCTGATATTTGCAAGTATAATGGTAATGATGCTTGATGAATTAGTACAGAAAGGATGGGGACTTGGAAGCGGTATTAGTTTGTTCATATTGGCAGGTGTTGCACAGCAGATTTTATGGAGTACATTCAGCCCGTTGCCAGCTGGCGATGGTTTTTCAATTGGCGTTATTCCATTCATGATAGAATCACTCTCTAGCGGAGCTGCTAATTTCATGGATATAATGTTCAGAACAGGACAGCTACCTAGCTTGTTCCTAATAATCCTTACAGCAGGAGTCATATTATTACTAGTATACTCACAAGGAATAAGAATCGAAATACCTATTGTGTCAAGCAGATATAGAGGGTTCACTGCTGTCTACCCAATAAAGTTGATGTACACTTCGGTCATACCAGTCATATTCGCCACGGCACTTACAGCAAATGCAATATTTCTGTCCCAGATCTTCTGGGCAAGTTATAACCCAAACAATCAGAACATGTTCTTCAACTTTATAGCGCAATTCGATCCAACAAATCCACAAACTCCGATAGGCGGCATTGTATACTATCTAGTGGCACCAAGAGGTCTGGAAATTGCAGCACTAGATCCTATGAGGGCTGTTCTATATATCGTCATTATCGCTGCAATTGTGGTTGTATTTGGAAGGTTATGGGTAGAGCTTGGAGGTCTATCAGCTAAAGCAGCTGCAAAGAACTTATTAGATTCAAATGTTCAGGTCCCTGGTTTCAGGAGGGCAGAATTCTCCGTAGTGCAACTATTGCAGCGCTACATTCCTGCAGTAACAATTCTAGGCTCGTTGTTCATCGGTCTACTAGCAGGTTTTTCAGATGTCTTAGGTCTCATTGGTACAGGTACAGGCATCCTACTCATGGTGGACATTCTGATTAACTATTACAATTTGCTAGTACGGGAGAAGGTAGAGACCTTAATGCCAAAGCTGGGTGCCCTTCTTGGACGTAAGTAAGCGAGCAATTGTTGTAGGCATTCCGGGTGTGGGAAAGACCACTGTAATAACCAAAGCAGCAGATATGCTCAATAAGAATGGCGTGAAGGCAACAGTAGTTGTCTTTGGTACAATAATGTTTGAAGAGGCACAAAAACTTGGTGTAGGCCATAGGGACGAGCTGCGGAAGATGCCCGTAGAGGATCAGAAGAAACTGCAGGAGATGGCCGCACATAGAATTGCTCACATGACTGATAAAGTTGTAATGATAGACACACATCTGTTCATAAGCACAAAAGAGGGTTATTACCCTGGTCTGCCAGTCAGTTTGCTAAAAACATTGAAGCCTACAAATTTCGTTATGATAGCTGCGGAACCAAAGGAGATCCTTGAAAGGAGATTGAGCGACAAAACAAGGAACCGTGATATCATAAACGAAGCCGATATAAAGGATGAATTAGATATATCACAGATCATGGTAGCCTCATGTTCTATATTAACTGGCGCGCCATTTACAATAGTTATGAATAAAGGCGGAATGGTAGATGAAGCGGCAATGCAGATAGTAAATGCGCTTGGTGATAAAATTGGTTGATCTATCATTTATGACATATTTCCTGCAGATTCTTCCCCTTCAGCTTGCGCCTCCAAAGGGCGCTGTGCATCCATATGTATCTGATATGATCAGTGCTGCTTTGCTGATCACGGCTATTGCAATAGCACTGCAGTTTCTCTATGCTGCACTTAGACGAAAGATGACTGATCTCGGAAAGATGAGACGAATCATGAGGGAAACTACGGAGTGGAGGAAGGAGTACATGGATGCCATGCGAAAGCAGGAGAAGGATAGGATTGAGAAGTTGAAGAAGAAGCAGCAGTACGTCAACAAGATGCAGATGGAGATGATGCAGATGAATTTCAAACCCATGATAGCGTTCATGATCCCCATGCTGATCATATGGTGGGCCTGTTTGCCCGCAGTGTTTGGCAACACAGTAGCCATATCACCCAGCTCACTAATCTTTCTTGGAGACTGGAGACATATTACAAGTAAGACAGAAAT
>CAYJTD010000074.1:0-7321 GCA_964372525.1 uncultured Nitrosopumilales archaeon
ACTACTTGTAGGCTGGGAAGGTGTTTGGTAACTTTGATTTACTTTTTGTCTTTAAATATTTTGCTCAGCAGATAATGATATGTCACTTGAACCTGAAGCGATGCTGGTTAAATGTCCCGCAACAAACTGCAGTAGTGGACTCCTAGATATAGGAATGTTTTATGATCTGGCAAAGATGAAAATCGAATCATTCACGCTTGCGTGCAGAGAAGGTCACAAATACACTTACAAAGCGAGTGACATGATGCGGGAAAATGATTGGGATTCAAAATTGAAAGAAAAGCCATATGTTGATAGGCATGTAGAGTTTTTCAAGGAGCAGGAAATACACAAACTGCATGGCAATACCGCTTAACTCTCATCATATTTCAAACAAATTTCGTATAAGATTTTGTTTGCCTTTCATCTCTATCAAATATTTGCATTACATATCTAAGCAAAATATTGGTTATATACTCCTATTTAGGAGAATCAACAAGTGTTGTGAGCATTGGGGGTAACGGCAGGATGTCTTATCGTAGTATAATCTTAGCTGTTATCTTGATGACCACAATAATTGGGAATTTGCTCAACATAGGTTACTATGGCTTTTTACCAGATGTCGAAGCTCAAGGACTGCAGTTAGGAGTTTCAGCAGCAGAGAGACCGGAGTTTGGGAACCGTTTCTTCGGCGCACAGATTGTCCAAGTAACGATCCACGATCCCGGTGCAACTGACCCCGACGAATCAACAGTTGGTTTGCAGGTAAGAGGCGTATCAGTACCAAGGGTGCATCTATCAGATGGTCTTTGGTACCACTTTTTTGCTGAAGAAGATGCTTTCGCAATATTCATGGATATCGTTTCAGATGGCGTGCTTAATAGAAGCATAGAAGTTCAGGATGCTACCGCAGTTGCCACACCTGTAATTGTAGGAACTATTTCTTACACAGTTACAACTAGTGCAGACAGTTTCATCAGACAGATAACACAGGTCTCTGGTGTTACTTTTGTAGAGGTAGATCAACTAGACATATTCCCAACACTACCAAACCCGTTCTTCGAGACTGCAGGTGTAGTCAATCCAGATCTAGGAATCCCTGGTAACCCTGCAGCAGGCAATGGTCTCTGCACAATTACTGGACCTGCCGAGTTTAACTTACCAGATACTGACTGTGACTGGCCATACATCAGGCTCGTTAACATTGAAGAAACAGATGTAGTATCAATAAGAGCGGGTTCATCAAGCGTTGATCTAATATTTGATGACTTTGCAGCTGGAATTGCAACAAGAGTTGATAGAACTGCATCTTATCCAGTCAATAGCGAAATCATCGTATCATTCAGTGACAACATGTGGAACATAAACCCGGTTGAAGAAGATTTAGTATACTTTGCGCTTGATCCAAATACAGGTATTCCTGTTAATGTGATATATCAGCCCAGAAGAAACTTTGACCCAGCTGGAAATGGCCAGAACTTTCCTAACATGTTGCCAGGAATGGCTGGTATTGATTTTGATGGCAGACAAGTGTTGGAAGTTGATGCGCCAGAAGGAATCAATGCGTTGCGATTCATTCACGTATTAGACGTTAACGCTGTAACAACATCTGCGCCATCAGGTACAATAGTGCAGTTTGCTACGGAACCATTCATCAGAACAGCAATTCAAGCGAGAACGTTAGCACAGATCAACGCTGGCACGCCAACGGTTAACAATTCTGTTGCTCCGGCAGTAATAGGAGTAAGTAACGACGCAGGTACATTCGATCGTCCAACAATACTGATGATTGAAAGCGATCCAAACACATCATACTTTGAATCAATTAATGAAGCAGTTGGTAGCAGGGTAAACATATTTGCTGGTGTAAATGACAGGGTAGCATCATTTGATTACTTTGATATCATTGCAAGCGCACCAATGACACAGCATGATGGCTTTACTGCAGTGGATAGAGAAATATACGATTCTGGAGACAGACAGGTAGTAACTATTACAGACCCAGATCAGAACCTAAGGAGTAGAGTGTCAGAAACAATAGACGCTCGATCATCTAAAGCATTCATACCAATTGGTGATCCTATACCAATAGTCAATACTAGAAGCACTGACACAACTCTAGGCAGAAACACCAACGTATTCGATACTGCATTAAACAGAGTTGACAGAATATGGGAGGCATTCTTCATGCAAGCAAGTACAGACCCACTCATATTCGGAATAGATTCTCCAGGGGCATTCGTAAGAGCCGATGTTGACAATACTGGTGTTATTGGCGATGAGGGTGGAACAGTAGGCATAGATCCTGATGGTAGCGAAGTATTCCATGTCTCCGCAGATGCTGCTATAGGTATTGATCTAGAAGCAGTTCCATCACTCCTTGCAGACTCGAATGCAAACGATCTCTTGGCCATGCGGTTTGCAACCAATGGTGTTACAGGTATTTTGCCAGCCTTCCCAAGTGGATTGATAATAGACACAAACCTCAGGCTATCTGATATCGATGATTTAGTGGTAACTGCAAGGCAGATGACTATACAAGAGCTGCTGGATCAGGTCAGGCTTGACAACATAATCGATAGAACTAATGATCAGATCGAGAACTTCTTGGTTGAAACGGCTAGGATAACTGTGCGTGCAGGTCAAACCATACCGGCAGGATGCACATTAGCTGCTGGCAATGTAATCGGTAGAAACACTGTACCAGCAGTAGCTGAAGCCGCTTGTGCAGGAGTACAGGTAAATGTTGACATTCCAAAATACAACGTTATACAACTTGACACCACTTTTATGAACTTCCAGAGAGTGCCAACTGACTTTGTCCTTGCAATTCAAGTAATTAGAGCAGCATGTGATAGCGATGTTATAGCAGCAGCCTTTGCTACCAACTGCGTAATATTCCCAGCTGCACCTGGTGAACGCGTAGGTGCCCAGCAGATAGTAGACTTTGCACCATTCGAAGCTGATGCAGCAGATACAGATGGAAACAGGGTTACAGGTGACACACGTGGAACTCTCATAGACCCGCTCAATAGTGACGCTGCGGCACCAGGTGACATAGGTTATGACAGAGATCCACTAAGAGCAAGAGCAGGTCTGGGTTCATTCAGGGTTCTTGACCTTGTTGATATAGTAAATAGAGCAGGCGTAAACGTAGAAGATACGCGTATCAGATTCGTCTTGGTATTCATAGGTGATATCGATCCAGTAACTGGAGCTGCGCAGCCTGATGAACCACTTGAAACGTTGTCAGTCGCCACACACACCTTGGTATTAGACATTCTAGGCGTGAACATATTGTTTGATCCGCCATCAAGCATAGCTGCTCCAGATGGCGCAACTATGGATAGTGTTGGAACATTCTCCAACTTTGTATACAGATTAGAAACTGATGAAGCATCATCAAACTCTAGGGTGTTCAGCGCTAGTGCAGATTACTTTACTGCAAACCAGTTCGATACTATACAAGATGTGTTTAATGAAACAGTTGTGTCAGGTGATCCAGTCAAGATCTGGATGCCGAATAGATTCATACCACCTAACAGGGTTACAGCAACTTATCTGGATCAGGACATCGTAGACTTTCTAAGAAGCGTATCGGCTACATTCATTTACGAAACAAAGGATGGCAAGATAGAGTGGGATCAAGATTGGTATAGACCGCAGAAGCGTGCAATATTAACTCTTGAAGATGAAGACCTGAATAGAAGACCAGATGCTGTAGAGAGATACACTTTCCCTTTAGCCAGTTTTATATTCATTGAGCTGGGAAATAACAGAGTAGACGATACCTGTGCCAAAGGTGTGACAGCATGCTTCTTGTCACATGTTGATGCATCTCTAAAGGAGACTGGGCCTGATACAGGAATATTTCAAGCACAAGTCGATATGCCTCCTAGATTACGCCTTGCCAATGGTACTATAGTAAATACCAATAGAGACGACATTGAAATAACTTACATAGATGTACGTGATCGTTCGTCTGTAAGGCAAGAGTTTGATGATACTACAAATGTTAGAACTGCAGTCGGTGAGGTTATGCTTGATCGCAATGTATATCCTCAAGGGCCGGCGGCTTCAAGCACGTCATTACTTGGTGCAATAATGTACATTAGTATACAGAAAGGTTTTTTCACTCAAGATCCTGAAATCAGGAATGTATTTGATCTGACAGCGACCGTAGATTTTAGCACGGAAACCGGCAGGCCTAACGATATACGTGATATATTTGAGATCAGGATATTTAATGGAGGAGGAAACAATCCGATAGTTTACAGTGCCAACCCAGCGTCTAGCGTTACAAATGGCGGACAGGCATTTCCTCTACTTGACAGAAACAGGAATGAGGTGACACAGGCACTGGAGAGTGGTCCCAATACCAACTTGTATGAGCTGGAGTTTATGATCTATTGTCCTGACGCAATTCCAGAGTTAAGGCCATTTCTTATCACACCCGTCTGCACAGATACACTCTTTAACACGCCTTCTTTTAAAACGAATTCGCCCATTCAAGTTACCTTCAATGATCCGCAGGATGATTCTGGTACTCCAGAAGACATAGATGCTTTTGCAGTTATACATGCTACGACAGCATCGTTCGGTTCAGACAAGCCAGCGTACCATTTGGGCGAGCCAGTAATACTATGGATAGTAGAGCCTGATCGCAACTTGGACAGCAGAACGGTAGAATTTATTCCGTTTAACGAATTTTTTGTTACCACAGACAAAGCTGATCAACTTCCATTGGATCTGTTGCTGACCGTTCTTGAATTACTGAGCGAATTTACAACAAAGCTACCCGGCTTTATGGAAACCGATTTTAATTCGGGAATATTTGCGATCATTGCGCCTGAAGGAGTCGTAGATGAAGTCGTGATAAGCAGGGGGAATAAGGCAGAGATAGACTTTTTCGATAGTACGCCATCAGGAGGTGGTAGTATTATACGCGTAGAATATGAAATTGATATACTTGAGGTTCTACCTGAAATAGTATTTGATAAGGAAGAGTATACGCCGTTTGACGAAGTCATGGTAAGAATAATCTCTCCAGATTCTAACCAGGAACCTTTCATAATAGATACAATCAATGTTCTGGTATCCACTTCGTCGCAGGCAGGAATACCTGTAAGCATACCTGAGACAGGGTTGAACACAAACATATTCGAAGAAGATTTTGATCTGACACCAAACAATAACATATTTTCTGGCGAACTTATTGCACAGAGAGAGGATGGCATAAGCGTTGAATTCAGAATTGACGAGGATACTGTAGTGACAAAAAGCGCTTTCATAAATTACCATGTGGGCAATGTCATGTTTGATAGAGATGCGTTCAGGATCACTGACAGAGCCATTGTAAGGATAATTGACCCAGATGAGAACAAGAACCCTGATACTATCGATACAACCAGCGCTAGGATATGGTCTACTACGGATCGTGGTGGCTTATCTGTAGTGCTTAGGGAAACCGGCGATAGAACCGGAATATTTGAGGAGTTTCTTACATTTACAACCGATGAAGAAAGCAGCGGCACTAGGTTACATGTTTCAGAAGATGACACTATCACTGTAAAATATACGGACAGGACATTGCCAGCCCCAGCTGCACTTGACAATAATGGCGTATTTACCGTTGAGGTTGAGGAATTATTTGCATCTGCACTGATCGGTTATTCTATTTCTCCGTTAGAAAGGGTGTTAGTAACGGAACCACTATTGGTAGATCAGAACAGTCTACCAATGGAACAGGTTGAAGCTGATATGCAGGTACTAATTCAGTCGGAAATCACAAACAATCAAAATACCAGACAACAATTTACATACATAGTACAGGTAAAGGATTCTGATGGTGTTACGACATCATTGTCTTGGGTAAGTGGTGAGCTGCCTGCGAAGGATTCAATCATAGCTGCTCAATCATGGATTCCTGCAAGTAAAGGTGCTTATCAGATCGAGGTCTTTGTATGGGAGAGCATAGACAGACCAGTGGCACTTTCACCTATCGAAACTGTCAATGTTATCATTTTATAATTGATAATAACAAAGAATCTGTCTCAACTACAATTTAGTAATACTATTATGATAAATAAATCAGTAACATTGTTGTCATACATATTTCTATGACTAGAGCTATCGATGCGGTAATGGAAACTGGTTCTTTTGAAACTAATGTTGGTTTGAATATTTTTTACCGTTACTGGCCATCAATTGGTAATGATAAAAACGTAATATTATGTATACATGGCATTGCCGGTGATTCCCGAATCTTTAATTATTTTGCTGGGAAAGTTTCTAGCCTAGGTCATAATGTATATGCTATAGACCTGCCTGGTTTTGGAATGTCTGAGGGTGAAAAGGGTGATATGCCTTTTGATACTACCATGAAATGCCTGCACGATATAGTTACGAAAATCAGTAACAAACATGGTACTGTGAAGATATTCTTGCTTGGTTTCAGCCTTGGAGGCATGTATGCACTATGGTATGCTAGTTTGCATCAAGAAATGTTGAGAGGTGTAATTGGCCTTGCTCCACATCTAAGGATCGAGGGCGTGGAGCGCAACCCTAGGAGTGAACCTGCCCAAGAAGTGATTTTACATGCCCTACAAAAATATTCCACAAACCCAGCAGAGAAGGTGCATATAGGCATGGCCGTACCCAATGCCTTTGGTGAACTTGCTGGTGAAGAATGGATTTACATGCTCAAAGATCCCGTTTGCAATTTCAATTACTCGTATCGTTATATCTTTGAGGTGCTTATAGGTAGAGCAGAAAAGATAGACCCATTGTATAAGATCAAGTTGCCTTTACTTATACTGCATGGAGATCAGGATTGGATCACTGTGCCAGAACAATCCAGAACTATTTTGCAAAGAGTTGAATCTACTGATAAGCAGCTGAAGATTCTAGATGATAGCGATCACTGGTTTTATCATGCAGTTTTCTATGAGCAAAAGAAATATTCGGAGAAACAGAGGAGTGGCGTGATAAATGTCATTGATGAATGGGTCAGAAGAGTTGTATGAAAGAACAATAGAGATAAGTTTATCATTATATCATCTTTAGGGTTAAACAAGCGGGTATAATTGAAAGATAAGTATGTCCTAGGAAGTGTAAAAAAAGAGCAGAAACGCCTTAACATTCAATCAATAATTTTTGAGAACGAGACACGACGTACATTGGATCTAGGTGGTATCAAACCTGGAATGCGTTGTGCCGATCTCGGATGCGGTGCTGGAGACACAAGCTTTCTGCTAGCTAAAATTGTAGGTAACAAAGGTCATGTAATTGGAATTGATATTAATGAAAACGCAATAAAAACATGCAATAAAAGAGCAAGAGA
>CAYJTD010000075.1:0-7244 GCA_964372525.1 uncultured Nitrosopumilales archaeon
TAGTGCCTGTAAGCGATGGTTCTCTTTGGAGGGAGGCAGCTCGAATCAAGGCTTCACATTCCTTATCGCTAGCAGATGCATTTGCAGCAGCTACAGCCAAGCTTATGAAGGCAGATCTGGTCACTGGAACCGATAGGGAGTTCAGCGGTATTGGCTTGAACATTCAGAAGATCAGGTGAGGAGAGTCATTGCTAAAAGAGATGAGAGAATCGTTCACGAGATGCACATCATTGCTAGACCTTGAGGTAAAGCATGAAGATCCTATACTGAAGCAAAAAGAGGAACTTAAACGAGTAATAGAAAAATCTACCCCTGACAAGGTGCAAGAGATATCTAGGATGCTAGGTATCTGCAATGCCTTCAACAGAGGGTAGTAACTGCAGACGAAGCAGAGCAATTAATCATGCAGGGTTGGAGATTCATAGCAGCCTTACCAAACGGAAAGGTCATCTTGCAGTCCGGCTAGGCGAAAATATAAAGATGGTGAAACCTACGTTTAGGCACCACGGGGGTGCGTCGTCTAGTCGTATTACAGGAGAGAGTGGTTACTAATCTAATCTACTGGCAAGCTATAGGGTCGGCTACAAAGACCCTCATTATTTCTTCAAGTCATCCCAAACACAAAACACTTTGAATTGTGATAGTAATTATAATAATTAATTCCATCAAGTCTTAATACATGTTTATTCATTATTCTATAACATATTGGAAGATAGCCCCAGAACCAGACTTTTGAAGTATATAGCAGAACACCAGCCAGTATCTGTCAAGCAAATTAAGACAGATTTAGGAATGAGTGTAGGCTCGATATACCATCATCTTTCAGGGCTTGGTAAATTAGTTGCACAGGATCAGCATAAACGGTATATGATATCTAAAGAGGGAAATGCCTTCCTTGCCCCAGCTACCTGTGTAGACACCATCTGCAACATCTTGGAGTTGTAATCATACAGCCAGCACTTTTGTTCCTTCAACTCTGTTAATGCATAGTTCATGTCATTCCTTGTTTTGTAGTCATTGCGTACCATATGGTTGTACACATACCTGCATGCTTCCAGTGTGCTATCTAGGACTCTTTCCTGTCTTTGTGTTGGGTATAGACGAAACTTGTATGTGATCATTTATTTATTTATTTTCCTTTTTGTTTCCCATACCCTTCGTTTGATAAAGAAGGTGGATATTCAGGCAGCACTAAAGTATGCTGTTGAAGTGTTGAAGGAAGAGAAAGTGTACTCTGTTGCGTAATACAATGGTAACTAGAATTTTAAGCTCATCTTATAAATAAGTAATAACTTATTCCTGTATCATTGGCAAGACGTAAGTTTGTAATCACAGGGATAGTACAACGTGTTGGTTACCGAGCATTAGTTCTACAGATAGCAAGTAATTTGGGTATCAAAGGAACCATTAGAAATCTTCCTGATGGCTCTGTCGAGATCTTTGCTGATGGACAAGAAGACGCTTTACGAAGATTCAGAACAAAGATCGATAAGAAGGGTGACCCTGAAGATTTCACACGTATGCATGTATCCACTATAAAAGAAATTCCAGAAGAAAAATTTGAGTGGCCTAGTAAAGAGTTTACAAGTTTCGAGATTGACTACGGGTTTGAACCGAAAACAGGGTATGAAAAAGCAACACTTGAAGACTTGAAGACTTGGAAATAATGAAGATGGGTGCTGGATTTCTGAGGGATGACATGGGTGCATTTTCTGTAGGTACTACTAAGGCCTTTGAAACTCTGTTTAAAACATATGGTTCATTTTCTAACGATATGAATGAGATTAAGGATACACTGGTAAAGCTTAAGGATGTCATTGGAGATTTCTCGAAAAGATATTTTGAGTAGAATGGTAAAAAGCCTATAAGGAAAGTTAGTAAACGAAAATCGAATTCTCATGGTAGCAAACGTTTGTCTAAGCAAAAATGATGAACGTTCGTTACATATAACTTCCTACACAATAGCATTTGTATTTTCATTGCGTGTTGAAAAGTTAGATAAGATAACTCTCTGCCAGCAGTGACTTCATATAATAGAATCATAGATTATCTGTAGGATGATAACAGGATCACACAAGTTTACTGATGAAATATCTGGTTTTATAGGGAAGAGAGTTTCTGTCGAAACATCTGAAGGAAGAATTTACAAAGGCACACTTGTTTCTATTGATGAAAATTTGAATGTGGTTATTGAAAATACTGACGACAATATTAACAAATTAATCATCAATGGAAGTTTCGTAAAAGAAGTGAAACTAATAAAACCATTTGATATCAGTTCGTTTGTGGCAAAATTAAACGAGGTATTTCCTGGTTTAGTAAGGGTAGTTGAAAATACTGTAATAGTTATGGATAAGATCAGGATTACGGAAAATGGAGTCCAGGGAAGTGGATTAGCTGCAGATCGTGTGAAAGCGATCTATGATCAATTCGTAAGGGAGAGTAAGTAGTTGTTTGAGGTACGTTATACGGATCTTGCCGCAAGAATAGGCAAGTTACAGACCAATCATGGCTTGGTGGAAACACCAGCTTTTGTTCCAGTAATACATCCTGTAAAGCAAACCATCGAACCAAGCAAATTAAAAGCGATGGGATTTGAACTCTTGATCACAAATGCCTACATAACAAAAAAGAAGTATGGCGATGATGCCAATGATATACATAAAATAATAAATTTTGATGGAGCCGTTATGACCGATTCTGGCGGTTACCAAGTTCTTGAGTATGGAGATATAGATGTCAATCCGAAAGACATGGCATTATTTGAAGAAAAAATCAACAGTGATATAGCAATACCACTAGACAAGCCGACTGGTTTTAAACTTGAAAGGAATGTTGCTGAATCGTATGTGAACCAAACGCTGGAAGCTGCTAAAGAAACTATTGAAACTGCAAGCAATAGCAAGACGATCTGGGTCGGTCCAATACAGGGAGGTGAGCATCTTGATCTTGTTGTCTCATCTGCAAAATCCCTTGAGGCGCTAGGATACAACATGTTTGCTCTTGGAAGCCCTACAGAAGTGATGGAATCGTATGAGTTCAAACTTCTAGCAGAGATGATAATATCTGCTAAAAAATCCATACCTAGCAGCAAGCCTCTGCATCTCTTTGGTGCAGGCCATCCGTTAACGATACCATTGGCAGTAGCGCTAGGCTGTGATACGTTTGATTCCGCATCTTACATGTTGTATGCAAGAGATAACAGGTATATGCTTCGTAATGCAACTATTAGGCTAGAGGATTTGAGATATCTGCCGTGCAGTTGTGAGGTCTGTGCTAGGTACAAAGCCACCGAATTGCTGGAGCTAGAGGATGAAACGCGCTTCCACGAACTTGCCATACACAATTTGTATGTCATAAAGGAGGAGGTAGATGCAGTAAAACAGGCCATAATGGATGGTCGTTTATGGGAGTATATCGTACAGAAAGCAATGTCGCATCCAAGACTGGCTGAAACTCTGGAAGTATTCAAGGAAGGTTCAGATTATCTTGAAGAAGGAACGCCTATGTCCAAAGATAAGGCTATCTTTCTATTCTCTCCATTGGATCAATATAGACCAGAAGTAAGTAGATTCAGGAGGATGGTATTGAATACAAAAAGTACTAAGAAGATCCTTTTGTTATTGCCAGAGCCTGATGCACACCCATTCTACACACAGTATAGCGAGTTAAGAACAATGCTTGATAGTAGCGTACAGTTGGCATATTATTCGCCATTTCTAGGCGTAGTGCCGGAAGAAATTTCTGATGTGTTCCCTGCAGCACAGCACGTTGCTGTACGATCAAAGTTTGATCCATACAAGTTTGAAACTTTTGGAAATGCATTGTTAGCGTACATAGGGAATAACGAGTTCAAACATGTGGTTGCAGTGGCAGATGATTTTCTGGAAAGTTTTCTAATAAATTCAGGTGATAAGGTTTTGCTTTTACCGTACAATGCTAAAATGCATGACATAGCTATTGCTGTGAATGAAGCAAAATAAAGAAAAGAAAAAAAGTGATTCCTGTGTTGTACTTATCCTTCTGCCCAACCCTTCGTGAATCTACCGAATTTGTGTAGTGGTACTGGTTGACCTGGAGTAAAGTCCATTGGTCTCATCCAGAATATTGCCTTTGTTGGGCAAACACCAATGCATGCTCCGTCAGAGATGCATCTTTCTGGGTAGAAGACAAATGCTTTTCCTCTCTTCCATCCTTCAACTGGTTTTACTCTAAGTACGTCTGGTCCCAGTGCTGTACAAATTTCGACACAAAGGGCACAGCCTATGCATGTTTGTTCGTCTACATCTGGTAGTATTGCTACTGGCATCTATATCACTTGAATACACTCCTCTATTATGTTATTTAAACACTATGCAATTTGCATAACACTGTTTTATGACAACAGTTAAGAGAATTAACAAATAAGAAAAAAAGAAAAAAATTATTTCGCGTGTGCGAACCTTACTTCTTTATCTGTCGCATCGCATCTATCTCGCCGTTACCGACCCAGCTCAACAGATCGCTGCCGGAGGGCATCAAGTTATGTTTTCCTTCCAAGTTTAACATCACTAGGACGTAGTTTATTTCGTTCAGAATCGGTTTGTTGGCATTCCAATCGTCGTTGCCCTTTGCTTTCTTCTTATGTTCTTCTGGAACCGAAGCCCACCAATCTTTAAAACTTTTTCCCATGCCATCTTTTCTATTACAGAACTTATTAAGGTTTTTGTCAGTTTACCATACAACAGCGTTATTAACAGTATATGCCAGTAATTTTTGTTGGTTCTTGTTTTATAATTATGCGTTACGAGATGAGATAGGATTGCAAATGTTTAAAGGTGCATAAATAGAGGTGGTAGATGAAGTTTGAAAGTAACAGCACTAGGTGCAGCTAAGGAAGTAGGCAGGTCTGCATTTTTAATTGATGCCAATAATACAAAAATATTGTTAGACTATGGTGTAATGCTTAGGCGTCAAGAACCTCTCTTTCCAATGCATGTAAAGCCAAAAGATGTTGATGCTGTGGTAATAACACATGCACATTTGGACCATTCTGGTTTTGTACCATCATTGTTTTTATCCAAAGGTACAACTGCATATGCTACACAACCTACGTTCGAACTTTCAAGCTTGCTTATCGAAGACATGATAAGGATCTCTGGTTTCTATCTTCCGTTTGAATATATTGACCTTCTCGCAATGCAGAAAGGCTCAATACCCATTGGTTACAGGGAGCCATTTTCTGTAAATGGTACGAAGATAACACTGCATGAATCAGGCCATGTAGTTGGTGGATCTACTATAGTTGTTGAGCATGAGGGTAAGAGAATATTCTATACTGGAGATATTAACACCAGGGGTTCAAAATTGCTTAGAACAGCTGATCTGGATATAGGTGATATTGATCTGGTTATAACAGAAAGCACGTAGTCCATGGGCGAACACCAGCCAAGAGAAGAAGCAGAAACGGATCTGGTGCATTTTGCCAATGAAGTTATTGATCGCAAGGGCATACTTTTCGTACCGGCATTTTCTGTAGAAAGGTCGCAAGAGATAGCATGTGTTTTGAGGGAAGCTAACTTTAAGCATAAGATCGTGATGGATGGGATGGCCCTTAAGGTAAATAAGATAATGTCCAAACATCCTAATTATCTTAGAGATCCTAAACTGTTCTCTGATGCCATAAAAGAAGCCGAATGGGTCAGCGGCTGGAAGGACAGAAAAAAGGCCGTGAAGGAACCATGTGTTGTGATTTCACCGGCTGGCATGCTAGTTGGTGGTTCTGGTGTTTTCTATTTACAACAAGTAGCTACAAATGAAAAGAACGGTATAGCGATGGTGTCGTATCAAGGCGAAGGAACGCCTGGAAGAACATTGCTGGAAAGACGGGTAGCAACGATTGAAGGTAAGGTAAGGAAGGTAAAGGCGGAGATAAAACGGTTCGAGTTTTCTGGTCATAGCGGTAGAAGTGATTTGTTTGAAATGATATCGAAGATAAAGGGCAATCCAAAAGTTTTAACGGTGCATGGTGACGGTGAGGCATGTATTAAATTTGCTGAAGATATACGTGAAAAGTTCGGTCTTGATGCGTACGCACCAAATACTGGAGAAACTATAACTGTCTAATATTTTGGTTTAATATTCCAATTTGTCAGCTTTGATCTGACCCAATACGCTATCTGCTTCAGATGCATCTGCAACGTATATGTACATAAGCCTAGACTTTCGCAGCTTGATCTTCACCTTATCTCCTCTTCTTACAACGAGGCACTCCCTAGCACCGTCTGCCAGTTGTAGGAAATCGTCCTTGTTGAAGATCTGCTTTGGCATAAATGCCCTACTTGTAAATGCGCTTAATATCTCTATTGCTGCTTTCTATTTGATTTATTTATTTGAAGAGTCCTTGCAAGGATTCCAGTGTCTTTCTTGCCTCTTCATTCACGTGTTTTATCGTGGTACCTGTGTAGTATCGATCCAACAACTTGCCACCTGCCATCATCGGTAATCCTACTAAATTCGATATCATGGTTGGTTCAGGAATCCAGAAGATGATTGCCCCTATCCTAGTTAATTTTTTGCCTGGGGCTGAGGAATGCATCAAATCTCGCATTGGTGTTTTCAGGCTTTTATTGTTCAGATTGGATATGTTCTCATACATGTTGGCTTTGTTCTTTAGCGAATCAATGGCTGCGTTCACTTTCTTAATATTATCCCTAGGCACCCCAGACATAGCATCACTTTTTTATGTTATGTAATAAGATCGGTTGGTAAAAGTATGATGGTAACGTGTAAAGAATGTTGATCTTGGAAGAAATCATATATCTAGCGGCATCTCATCATATTTATGATCATTAAGAACCTTAACGCAGATAAACTGCCTACATGTACTGCCTGTAGGAAGACCATAGAGTATAGAGAGAAGTATTTCACCTTACCAAGTTCATTCCAGCGTTACTGTTTGCAATGTGCCCCCAAAGAGATTAAAAAATTGATAGAATCGCTTAACAAGGATCTTGTAACTCTCCAGAGTCAGTGAGACGCATTTTGTTTAAAAGTATGTGCTAATATGGATATTTGTGCTTACAAATAAAGTTCCATATCTGAATCTTGATCTAACAATTGAGAGTGGACAAGTATTCCTATGGAATAAGATTAATGGTAATTGGTATGGCATTGAAAGAGATAACATAGTCAAAGTATCAAACAACAATTTCTTAGAATACTCCTCTTACCCAGAAGATGTTGATTGTAAGAGAATTTTTGAG
>CAYJTD010000076.1:0-7216 GCA_964372525.1 uncultured Nitrosopumilales archaeon
TTGCACGAACAGAAGTGTTCAAAAAATCTATGATATTCACTGCAGTGGGATTTGCAATAGTCGTATCTGGAGTGCTTGCCTACAACGGTGTTACTGGTGGCGAACTCTTTGGTAAATTTACCCCAGTAATTGAACAGAGCAGAGTATCGGATCTTTCTGTAAAACCTGTGGGAACAGATAGGACATACTTATTCGACAGTAGTTCAACGGAGAAGAACGCAATACAACAATTTGGGTCAAGTAACATCCTTTCGTATAAATGGGAATTCGGCGACGACATCACAAGCAATCAAAAGCAGGTAATACATCAGTATACAGAAGCAGGTGTTTACATAGTGAAGTTGACGATAACTAGGGAAGATGGGCGCGTATATTCTGAAAATATGGTCCTCACAGTCCCATAATTGATCAGCAAAGCATATACACTATTGAACACCTTTTTTATTGTTGAATTGGGAAAAGCCAAAAAAGATAACTTTTTGAAGAAACTCAAGGGGAAGGCCGATATGGCTGCAAAGACAGGTGCAGAAATAGGCAAGAAGGCTATGGAAAAGGGACCAGGGATAGGAAATCAACTAAAAAAGCAGAGTCTCAAGTCAATCGAGCAAAGCATTGCGGCGGCAAGGAAATCGGCAACATCTGGAGACAAGAACTTGGAGATTCTCAAGAAACTTGCAGAGCTAAAAACTGCAGGTATAATTAATGAACAAGAGTTCGAGGCAAAAAAGAAGGAGATCCTTGACAGGATATAAATAAAATATGAAAAATAGCAGCGGAGCTACAAATTTCATCACACTACTCTAGATAATTTGTCAATGCACGCTTTATTTCTATTAAATAAAACCCATCCAATGGCACAGTCAACACTGGACTACTTCCAGAAAATAATAGATGAACACTTTGAGCGAGAAAATCTGATAATGAAAGAGATGCTAGAAGCGGATCTCTCTAAAGAAGAATGGATCCAACTTCAGAATTTTATAAGGGAACACACTCACAGCAAGTTTGTGAGACAGATGAGACGTTGTAACAACTAACAAGATCTTTTGACCCCATGTCAATTTTTCAAGTAGGAAAGTTTAATAATTCATCGAGGTTATCTACAGCATATGTCTAAAGAAGAAAAAGCTTCTAGAAGAGAGACAGGTAAAGCAAGAGGAAGTAAGTTAAAGGAAATAGCGCTATCAGATAACAACACGTTCAGTGAGAGAATGAGAGCAATTGATCTGCTTGGCGAACTTGGTGATGATGCATTTGAGGAGCTTTCAGACATTGCCTCAAAGGGACTTACCTACAGCGAGAGAATGAATGCTCTCGATATGCTGGAAAAAATAATCAAGAAAGACTAAATTCTTACTTTTTTATTCTCGATCTTCTTATTTATTACCAGTATAGTCCATAGTTATGGACAGGGTATATCTCAAGAAGAAGCAGATGGTCGCACGCTTCATAAAAAAGCATAGGAATGTTGACCATGCGAGGATTTTGAATGAAGTAAATGTTGATTACGATACTCTTATGCGAATACTGTCTGACCTGAGGCGGGAAGGCAGGATAAAATGAATTAAGAAGTAATCAAACCTTTCTTGTTAAAACGTTCCAGCACAAATAGTTCTACTGCAACTTCCATTACTGGCCTGGTTATATCACCAATACTATTTACAATATCATTGACTTTTCCTGACCATATCGCTGCGAATGATAGTAAACAATCGGAATACGCACTCAAGGCATCATATGGCATCATGGGCGGTTCCTGCGCCTTTCCTTCAGAATAGAGCTGTTTCCATCCATTATCTATATACCAGTTTCGCAAGAACTGCTTGCTAAAATCTTGCAAGTATTTGGGTTCTTTCTTCACCTCATCGATCACAGCAGATACTTTTGCAGGGTCTAGACTCCATCTGCGCTGGTAAAAATCAAAGAGCCTTGCAATCATGCTGAAATCTTTTATCTGAACCAAATATCTGTCCTCTTCGGGGTTGCCGAAAGTGTCTGCTAATCCAACGTTACCATCAGAATCGACAAATAATTCATACTTGCCATCTGCCCTTAACAATCCCTTCTGCTCTGCATGTTTAGAAATTAATGGAATGCATTTTTTTATCGTCTCTTGCCCCTGCTCCCACTGCTCACCAGTTAGTCTAGATCTGCTTTTTGCTTGCTCTTCCGTTAGCGGCATATCACCACTTTTGTCGTATTTTGTTGTATACGCTAACTTGAAGTTACCATGTTCAGCATCAGGAATAATCTCCCCACCTTCTGGCATTTCAGTAAAACCGTAATCTCTGAAGTTCTTCTTACCAGACTTGAAATCACGCAAGAGTGATGATCTTGGGTGTAAATAATGGTTGAAAATAACTTCAAGATCCACAACCCTATTTCTTGTACCAACCTCTATCTCATTTGGGTTATTTGGGAAACCATTCTCACCAGGAACTCTGACCACATATATCTTGCATCCATCTTCGGTTGCCTCTATGAAACAGGTTCGTATACCATTGCTTTTGGCTATCTCAAAACTCTTGTTGATTATGTATGTCATGGCCACACTTTTGTGTTTTATATCAAAAGGCCACTTGCCCTTTACCTTGTAATCAAATATGGAGAATGAATCCTTGGGAACGAAGAAGCCCACTCCCATTTCATTATCTTTAGGCAATTTTTCAATAACAATTTTCTTTGCAGATCCTTCACGCGTGAGCATCTGGGTCATTATAGAAAGTTATTATTCAAACATTAAAAGCATTTGTACTACCATCTAGGAGTGGAATTTTAAGATTTATAACCCAATTATACAAACCCACGCTGTTGCCAATCCCCGGACCGGAATTTGATGCGGTGGAAGATCCTGTTGACGTAATCAGAGATTTTCTGAAGAGAAACAACAAAGACGCATGGATGCCCGAAGAGATAAGCGAGCATACAGGTATCGATATAACTACTGTGTATAACATATGTCAGCTGATACGGGCAAAATCTGTTGAATCTGCGGCAAAGGGAGAATACTTCCCCATACGATCTATACAGAGGCTTGACCAAACTTATTTCAAATGGATGCCAAAAAGCAGAAAGCCAGCAAGCAAAGACCAACAAAAATAGAATTTTTACAACTCTAGATTCTTGATTACTGGTAGAAATCAAGGTTTATTTAAGAGACACATTTCCTCTCCTAATGTTCGTAATTGGTTAACAAAATATACATGATCATTCCTGCCGTCGCAGTTGCAATAGCTGTAGTTGCGATAGCCTTTGCATCACCAGCTTCAAATGACACGATCGATGTAGCTGATACGACTTCTGAACCAGGTTCTAATGATTCCAGACTATCCGTATTCACTACCGGTTCTCCAACTCTTGGTTCTCCAGACGCACCCATAACAATGGTAGAATTTGGTGATTATCAATGTCTCAATTGCAACAGGTTCTTCCACAACACAGAGCATGACATTTTGCAAGATTATGTTGAAACTGGAAAAGTGAAGATAATATTCATAGATTTTGCTTTCATAGGTCCTGATTCTGTGATTGCAGCACAAGCAGCTCACTGCGCTGAAGAACAAGGCAAGTACTGGGAGTACCATGATGAGCTTTACACTAACTGGAACGGAGAGAACACGGGTTGGGCTAACATGCACAACCTGAAGAAGTTTGCAGCAAACATGGATCTGGAGCATAACAGCTTCAACGAGTGTTTGGACAGTGGTAAATATGCTAGCAAGGTAAAGAACAACATGGACATAGGAAGGCAACTAGGGGTTACGGGAACACCAACATTCTTCATATTCGGGTCTAGCAGTGATGTACAGAAGGTCGTTGGTTCACAACCATATTCAACTTTCAGTACAGTGATAGATTCAATGCTAAAATAAAATGCATATAAGTGAATCAAATGCGCAACTGTATGGTCAAATCATTATTACATGTAAAGATAAAACAGAAACAATATGATATGATTAATTAGGTGTTAGATATGGGTACCAAGACAAACCAAGTATATAGACTGGAACTTTTCATTGAACTAGCAAAAGTTCTTGAACTTGAGACCAGCGTAACAGAAGAGAATAACGCATTATCAGTAGATGTATCTAAAGACCAGATAAGTTTGAAGGTCATTTTTGGAGACTTTAAGAAAGTTAGGATATGGAAGAAGTTTGCTTTTGCACCTGCTAACATAATGGAAGAGTACAGAAGAGCAGAGGAATTGCTTAAACCCCTAGCACATGCATTCAGCATAGAATGGCATGTAGTAAAGAAGAAGATTGCAATGAAGTGGCCCATTGAGAGCCTGACTGACCAGAATTTCCTGCTAGAGATTGTGCTGGACAATCTGGAGAAAGATCCAGAATACCTGAAGGAACTTCTCGCAGATAGAAATAGAAATTATTTCGTCAGAAAGTCCCTCCCATACATGATAAACGACTGGCCGGAGTTCACGAAGCAAAAAAGCAGCAAATTATTGAAGCTGCTTGACGAAGCTGGCAAGTAACCATCGATTTTATTGTAAAATTGATATTCTAGCCTGCTTAATTATTAACATGGCATACTGGCTTTTTAAAGAAGAAGCTGAGCATTACTCCTTCGACGAACTTGTGAAAGACAAGAAGACAAAATGGAATGGTGTAAGAAATAATCTGGCACTCAAACACTTGAGAAGTATAAAGAAGCACGATCTCGTTTTATACTATCACACGGGTGCTGAAAAGGCAGCTGTTGGCATAGCTAAAGTTACATCAGCTCCATATCCAGATCCTGAAGCAAAAGATCCAAAAATGGTAGCTGTTGACATTGCTCCAATAGAAAAACTGAAGAGACCTGTTCCACTTGCAGAGATCAAGACAAATGCAAAGTTCAAGAATTTTGAGCTTGTGAGAATTCCTCGCCTATCAGTAATGCCAGTTCCCATAACATTGTGGAATGAAATTATCAAGATGTCCAAAAATTAGCATTAGATCGATCTATGTGATCGCTGATGCAACAAGAACCTGCCATGGGAACTCTATTGTATTATTTTTCAGAAACTTCTCAGCTTTTTCCTTTGATTCATTCTTAATCTTTTCAAGTATAGTTGCATCGAGAGATTCCAGCCTCTTCCTTATAGTGTTGGCAGTAGATCGCATGAACTCCTTCCAATAATCATCGAAAGTCCCCGCATTGTAAGTGTATGTATAGCTATTGATATCGATATTCTTTAGATCAGACTTCTCAAGTTCTGCTTTCAATGCATCAGGCTTGCCAAACCTGTATGGATTTGGTGTGCCGGGGGGTCGTATGTCAGGTACATGATGTAGAATAGAGCTTGATATCGAGGTGAAGTATGGAACGTTTTCTTCCGACCCGTGAACAGAAATAGCAACCTTACCATTCTTCACAAGAACTCTCTTAATTTCTCTTAACGCTTTTTGTGTGTCTGGAAAGAAAAAAAGTGCAAACTGGCTGACAGCAACATCAAACGATTGATCAGGGAACTTCAGATCTTCAGCATCCATTTCAAGGAGTTCAACATTATCTACATCACGCATCTCCTTCCTAGCAATCACTAATGGTCCAGGTGATAAATCGATGCCAACTACCTTGCCACTCTTGCCAATCTTCTTAAGAACTTCCATAGCAACTATGCCAGTTCCAGTTGCGATATCCAACACTCTGTCCTCCTTGCGTAACTTTACGGCCTCGATAAGTTTCTCTACACTCTTGAACGGCCCAACTCTTGGGATAACATAATGTTCATGATAAATGCGTGCTTTCTCACCCCAGTCCTTTTTTACATCCTCCTTATACTTGACAGGGTCAAATTGCTTGCTCAACAATACATCCGTAACTATTCACGTATAAAATCGTTCAATGAAATTACTACAATTAATTTAACATACTATAATTTGATTACAGTAAAGTTTTAAAATATGAGAAATATTCGAATCTTAATGGAAGCTGAAAAGAAGGGCAAGTTTGAGCTACAATTCTGCTCCATTTGCGGTCAATCGTTTGAAACTGAATATAAACTGGTGAAGCATCTAAACATGGCACATCCAGAAGCAATCAGTGGCGGCTGCTGCTCAGATCCTACTAAACATCACGAACACTAAATTATTATTCCCATTTTTCATTGTATTGATTATTGCCAGATTTAATCAAACGGTACAAACGAATACATCCTGGTTTGAGCAACAAGGAAATAACGGATCTTGTTAATGCGATAAAGGAGAACAAATACTGGAACGTTCTACCAAACGATAAGAATGCAGTTTACGTTGTTGCGCTCACAAGGGCAAGGATAAAGGTCAACAAGGACAATGTTGTTAGAGTCACATATTTTGGCAAGATATTAGTTGATAGAGAGATAGCAAAGTTCTGTAGTCGTGGCAAGGTATTGCTTGCGGTAAGAGAAAACTCGCATTTCAAAGGACAATATGTGATCACATGGCCAGCATTTCTGAACATTATGCGCACCAATCCAGAATTGTTCTACCAGGAATTAACGAAGAAAGACGTTAAAGTGTTGATAGGTGTGAAGCAGGCAAAAGAGATACTGAATGAATAGTTAGTTAAAGTTTTTATGATAAAACAGTAAATCAGTTGTCATGTCAGACGATTATCACAAACTTTCTGACGAACAGATCAAGCAAGAACTTGCAAAACTGAATGGATGGACGGTAGCAAATGGGAAGCTTAACAGAACTTTCGAGTTCAAAGATTTCAATGAAGCATTCGGATTCATGACCAGAGTGGCAATGGAAGTAGAAAAAATAAACCATCACCCGGAATGGTTCAACGTTTACAACAAGGTCAAAATTGAATTGGTAACTCATGTTTTGAATGGCATAAGCAACTACGATTTCAAACTCGCTAACATAATCAACAGGTTGGCAGGAAATTAAGAAGGCATAAAGGTATAATATTACGCTGACAATGATGCAGCTATGGGCAAGTTAGATGGTAAAATTGCACTTATCACTGGTGCCAGCGGTGGTATGGGACATGCTACTGCATTAAAATTCGCCAAAGAAGGTACTAAAGCTATAGCAGTACACTACTCAAGTTCTGAAGATAAAGCAAAGAAAGTACTGGAAGGGATCAAAGGTATAGGTTCAACTGGATTGATAGTTAGGGCCGATGTTTCCAAATATGAAGAAGTAAAGGCAATGGTTGATCTTGTAGCAAAAAAATTCGGAAGGATAGACATTATTGTTGCATACGCAGGTTTTCCCGCTAAGAA
>CAYJTD010000077.1:0-7123 GCA_964372525.1 uncultured Nitrosopumilales archaeon
ACATAAAAAGGGCTGATAGTGCAAATTAACCAATTGAATAAAAGTGACTTACCAGATGTTGGTTCATTCGAATCTCATACAACTCATGGTAAATATCAAACAAGCCAAATTTCTATGCTATGACATAAGCTAGTTGATTGGTGAGGTCAATTCAATAATACGACCTTAGGATAGCAATACAAGCAGATTATTTATGCCAGCAGCTAATGGTAAACCTGCAATTACAGACGAAATGATAGTTGCTTGTCTGTAGGAGATATGTTTTGGAGTTGATGACCAAAGCAACATAATTGACCACATAACTATCATAGCTTGGAATAGTGCATAAAATAGCAAGTGCAATGGCTGTGGAAATGTTCTGAATATATGTTGAAGAAATAGATTAGATTCCATCGCAGTGCCGTTAGTAACCGCGTAAGATGTTGTCACCTGGTCAATAGACATACCGATAACTGCAAAGCTAAGAATGGCCAACCAACGTTTATCCAGCAAAACTACTGTATATTTTTGGCGCTCCATCGTTGCTAAGAAATTATCTACTTAACTCTATTAAGCATCATTGGTGCACAAAAGAAATTTGTTTCCTTACTACAATTAAATAGATCTATACAAGCGATTTATAACCCTTAGATGATTGTAAAGTAAATTGCAGCTTACCTGCTGACTAGATTTTCTTCTTTTCTCTGTTCAACTGTAGATTGTACTATATCTATTATTACTTCAATAACTGGATTCTTGTAGCTAATTGCCTTTTTATTAACATCGTAGAATTTGTCCAGCAAGCCAGAAGCTACAAGTAGTTCTGCCTGTTTGTATAATGAATCTCTGGATTTATAATCAACATTAGCAGCTGTTAACTTGGCTGCAAGATCATTAATAGAAAAGGAGTCGTCGCTACACATCTGAAGTATCATTCTCCTTATTGGACTATTCAATGCACGTATTATCGCTACGTAACTGGATTCCATAACTAAATTATGTTAGGACTAATGCAGGATTTAAATTGTCTGTGCAGAATTGTTAGTAGAACGAAAAAATAAAACAATAAACGCAAAACAGGGGAAATAAGTAGTTGGTTGTTTCTTCAAATATCGTAAGTTGGCATGTTAAGGTCGTAATTGGCTTTTTTATGTTTAGATGGTTGCTGCTGTCTTGCAAACTGATAAATACTAGGTAATTTGTTTTGCAATTGCTCAAGAAATTCTGTTTCATCATAGTCTGTTGTACCTAGACATAGGCATAACACATGGTCTGCTTCAAACGGAAAGATGAATATATCTGATCTAGCATGTCTTATATGTACAAATTTAACCGTGCCATAGAAGTCTTCATAATGCCTTCGCGAATTGACCATGAATAACACATCTTCCATTAGCTCTGCAAATCTTTCTTCTTTTATTGATGGAACGTCTTTTACTCCAGAAAGTGCAACTAGCCGTGCTGCCGAATTGACTACAAAAGCATATCTAATGTTTGGGTCTGACTCTACTAACTTCTCGCATAAGACTTTATATTCCAAACACACTCACCTCGTATGAATTCCCGCGGGCAGTGTTAATCTTGTATAATGCCCTTGAGTTTTTGCCAACTTGAATGATTTTCTGTGTACACATTAGACCTCGTTTGATAATATGTCAACATGAGAAGATAAAGCTTGTTTGCCTGCCATCTATGATTTTATTTGTGGGATGTATGATTGTTAACGAAAAAAGAAGAAAAGGACATTATTTACTTTAATAATTATCCAGTTGCAAAGAACCAAGTTAAGTAATGATACGACGTAGTTCTGTTACATCTCTTCTTATAATTGGACATTAAAGCTATAAAGGTATTGAATGTGAATAGTAGTAAAGGAAATGGATCTATTGTTACTACAAAAAATCCATATCTTTACGAAGAGATCATGGATCTCGCTAATTCATCAAATGAAGGCTTTGATCTCATTAAATGCAAGTCGCTATTACAAGCTAAAGGATTGAAGGTATTTGATGATTGTCTGATATACAAGGCATTACATATACTTGTAAGGTGTAATCTGTTAGAGAAAAGGTATTCAATTGAGAGGAATAAGATGGTATACAGGTTGCAATTGCGAGGCAAGTGTAACATTGCAGAATAATATTGGCTGTAGGCTCTTAATTGCGAATGTTGTGTCTGAGAACGCGGTTAGTCTACAATGAGAACTCAAAGAATCAAGTAGAGCGAGTACCTACATTAATCATGTGTTTTTGCTTGCATATCTTCGTAAGACTACACGATAACTTTTTTGGCAATCCTAGATTTACAAAGAAAAGTATGTATTGGATATTAATTCTTTATATGCATGATTTGTGAAGACGATTCAAAAAAAAACAATACTCCTTTTATTTTCCTATACTTTAACTAGGCTTAATGATGGATTATAAGAAATTTGTTGAAATGAGTAAGGGAAAGCATACTTTACTTTTGTATGATGATACGGTAGATTATCTAACTATAGAGGCATATTACATTAAAAGTGGATTGATTAATCATGAGCGTTGTTTTTATTTTACACATGGGGACGTAGAGGAAATAGAACAGGCATTTAAGACTCTGGGCATTGATGTAGAAAAATATTCTAGAAATGGTTTGTTATACATACTCCGAATTCCTGAACAGAAGGATTCGAAAGGACTTATGAATACATTTAAAGAAATTGCTAATATTATTCCTTCACGTTTTGGGCAGCATATACGAATAATAGGTAGAATAGTTCCCAATGTAAGCTCATTAAATGGTATATGTGCAGAATTATTGTTTGAACATATAGCCCATACAAAGTTCTGTGAAGGTAAAATGTCTCTACTTTGTCATTATAACACTGATGAAATAGAGGAAAAGCATAAAGAGGAATGGATAGTTAGTGTATTACAGAGGCATCATTTTAGCTTTTGGCCTACAAGATGGCTTGACGGAATAGTATTCACGGGAAATAGAATTTTAGGAACACCGCGGTTTCCAGTTTACAATGATTTTGCGAGTTGAAACTAGGCTCTTAATTGCGAATGTTGTGTCTGAGAATTTAGTAGTAAAATTGTAAAATTGCAAAACAAAGTACTAGATAGATAGATAGGTAAGTGAGAGAACCCAGCAGAGGAGTTACATGTCAGCTGGTTCAGAGCTAGAACTCTGCTGGGCTTATCTTTAGGGCCTTGGTATTCTTAGCTTCGCTGTTGACTTTATTAAGAATTGTTGAGTATTGTTACGAAACACGGTTACGTAACTAAGTTCATGTTATTGCGTAGGAAGAATAAGGATTTTTATTTGCTGATAAATCTTAACGTTCTGGTACATAAGAAAAGAATATCATATGAAAACATATGTAACAATACCACATTTTCTATGCACATTTTTGCACTACCAAATTAATTCCTCGGCTGGCAAACAATCCTTTTATATTGTCCAGACTTTATACGATACGTAAAGGAGAAAGAAAAGAAATGGCACGCGATAACATGCTTAATGGTAAAAGAAGAAATGCTATGGAAATAACTATCAGCATACTTGAAGAAGCTAGAAACGGAATTAATAAGACAAGGCTAGTTTACAGAACCAATCTTAACTTCTTACTTATACAGAGGTATATGGACTTTCTACAACAGAAAGGTCTGTTAGAAGTTATACATAACCCACATCAGAGTTACAAGACGACAGAGAAGGGTAATGAGCTCTTACACGAATTTGCAAAGATAAAGGAATTGCTTGGTGTCACTGATCTTTCTGCAGGTGAGGTGTCTAGTTAGATGTCATCGATCAATGAAGTTTTAGAATTACTGGTCGATGGAGAATGGCATACTTTAACTGAAGTCAGCAAGGCACTAAAGATCTCCTTCGAAGAACTCGATAGCATAGTACATTTCCTAAGTAAATATGGCTTCATAGAAGTTGGCGATGATCTCATAAAAGTAAAGGTAGACAAAGGTTTCAAAGAACTCGTTACAGAGGAATTTACCCAAGAGCCTGAGGTTAAGAAGCCAAAGCCACCCATGCTGATGACAATAAAGGGAGAGTTCCAAACGATAGAGTGTACTGAAACAGAGATGGTTGTCACAGGACATAATTTAGAGATAGACTCGATGAGAAAGGAGAAGGAAGTAAAAGAAGCTGAGACAAAGACTGATGTTATAAACGTGAATGATGTGCTCAACACATTACGGTTCTTGGTCGATAACGAGTGGCACAGATATGATGAGATAACTAGTAAATTGCAGTTCACTACAGAGAAGTTGTTAAAGTTAGTACAGGTTCTCAGGGAGAACGACTTGGTTGTTGTACATGACAAGTTTGGAATGCTCAGACTGAGACAAGAAGTGAAGATAAAACCGTAACTAATTTTTTTATCTCTTTTCTTTAGTTAGATTATTCGTTCTATATGACCATTATCTCAGTTCCATATAGATATTTAAGTTCTAATGATTAATTCCTTCTAGAATGAAACATGCGAGCTCGTATGTAGTGTTAATTGTAGCATTCATGCTAAGTGCTACTGTTGCAAATGTTCCAAATACTGATAATGATAATAATAATAATAATAACGCTTACGCACAACAAACTGAATCTACCAAGATCAGTCTGTCCATAGTCCCTCCTAAAGTGCCCGCAGATGGAGATTCATACGATATAATTTACGTAGCTATAATGGATTCAAAAGGCAGTCCATCAGTTGTTAGTGATAAGTTGGAGGTCAGGCTCACTTCTAGCACTACCAGCATTGGTATTGTTGAAGGTACAACAACTATAGAAGCAGGAAATTATTACACAATAGCTACGTTTCGCTCCACAGAAACGGCTGGTAGCGCTACGATCTCTGCTACAGCGGTTGGTTATGCAAGTGCCCAGGCATCAGTTACAACCGTCAAATCTTCAGATAGAAATGCTGTAAAGTTAAATGTCATAGCTCTACCATCACCACCACTTCCACAAGAAGGGGCCGAAGGTATTGTAATAGTTCAGTTGCTAAATTCGGTAGACCTGCCAGCTGTGGCAAATGAGGATATCAAAGTATCCTTAACATCATCTAATGAAAGTGTAATAAATGTCGATAAATCTGTCACCATACCCAAGGGCCAAATTTATGCAATAGCAAAGTCAGAAACTGCTCTTGGATCTGGTCAGAGTACTATAACTGCGTCTGCCGATGGTTTGGTATTTGGCACCGCTACTATTAGTACAAGTGACACCACTGCTGGACAACTGAAAGTGTATCCTCTACCTCCTACTATATCGACAAAAGGAACCGATGGTGGTTGGGTTGTAGTGCAATTAGAAGACTTGCAAGGTATGCCAGTTAGGAGTTCAGCAGACATTGAAGTCTCTCTTTTTTCATCTGATGATAGAATACTGTTACCGAAAGATTCAACTGTTGTAATAAGGAAAGCACAGAGTTTTGCATTTGCGAAGATAGTTCCAGGAGGTAATGAGGGTAAAGCATCTATAACTCCATTAGCAGGAGGTTTTCTTTCGGTTTCTGGTGATATAAGTGCTGTACAACCAACATTTGACGCCGGAGAGAGACAGATTGCCTTATACAGTGCTCCACCTAACATTGATCCTGCTGCTACAGATAGAGTGCTTGTGCTAGTTCAGATTCAATCACAGAGCGGTACACCTGCACCTGTATTTAGAACCACAAAGGTACAGTTAGTATCATCTAATCTCAACGTGGGTAAATTTAATGATAATTTGATCATTGTACCAAGTGATTCCTTTGCAATATCCAGTTTGAGCCTTGTAGGATTAACTGGAGATACAACTATAACTGCTTCTGCTGCAAACTTTCAAACCAAACAGCTGAAAATTGCTGTGCAGGGAAGAGCTGGTTCAGGCGTTGAGCTGATACCAACTTCACAGAATATACCTGCGTATAATGCGCCATATCCTGCTCTCTTGGTAATGTTGCAAAGTGGTAACATACCCCTAAAAGCTCCAACTGATATCAATGTGATGTTAAGTGCCAATTCAGATCTGGCCAGTATTCCACGTACTGTAAAGATACCTAAAGGTGAATCGTTCACAGTTGTGAATATAACTCCAAAAGGCTTCCCTGGGGCACTAACCATTACGGCAAAGGCTGATGGTTTTAAGGATTCAATAAAAACTATTACCATGACAGAGTTCAGTCCTTCAATCCTAGCTGTCTTTACAGCATTTCCTACTTTGCTCCCTAGCTCAAGTGAAGGAGATAAGCTTGTTGTTGTACAATTACAGAACAGCAAGGGAGAACCAGAGAAGAACATGGTTTCAGATACAGAAGTTTCACTTTCCATATTTCCCAGTAATATAGGTACAGTAGAACAAAATTTTGTCATCCCAAGAGGGGCTAACTTTGCAAGTGCCAAGGTATTTCTAAACACTGTACAGGGAGATGGCACCGTTAATGTAAATGCTGAAGGGTACAAACTAGTTTCTACTAGGTTCAAGACCGTGTCCTTTACTTTGAATGCAGCGCTGAGTGTTGAACCAAGTGTTATAGATATCAACCAAACAGCTACGCTTATGCTAAAAGTTACAAGTAATAATAAACCGGTTTCTGGTGCTAAGGTAAACTGGCAATATGATGAAGGTTCTGCTGTTCTAAGTAGTGTGTCAGATACTACAAATCCTGCAGGAGAGGCTACAGCTATTTACACGCCTCGCAAAGATATAGCACAACAGGTAACTGCTGTAGTTACAAAGCCAGGTTATATACAGAAGGAATCAACGCTTACGTTTGACTTGGGTGATAAAGTCAAAACAACTGGTGCCGGTAGGCCTCAATTTTCCGCTGAGATGCTTTCTATACTTCTGGTTGTTGCAATAGTGGCTGAAGGTTTTGTAATCTACCGTTTCTATCAAAAGAAGAGACCGCTGTTTTAGGTCAAATCTCATTCAGTAAATAATGGTTGGAATGGCAAGAATCTAAAAATCATAATTATTATTTGTATGTTCCTAACATTGTATGACAAATGTTAGAAATTGTTAGTTTGTATTTAGGTTAATCAGTTAAGTGATGTATATGTGACTAAACTATATCCTAATTGTTCAATTTTTGTTAGATTTCTATGCCATTTCAATTCCATTTTTTACTTTCCAATGCTGTATTATTTTCTATGAATAATTATTT
>CAYJTD010000078.1:0-7121 GCA_964372525.1 uncultured Nitrosopumilales archaeon
TGGTGCCTTGATTACAGGAGGAGCGGACATTCTTGCACGAATTATAATACCACCGATAGATTTACCGATCAGTTCCATTACAGCGGTAATTGGTGCACCTTTAATCATTTTGATACTGATAAGGAAAAAAGGTGAGGGCTTGTCACAATAAGAGCGAATGATATATGGTTTGGTTACTCCGCAGCAAAGATGATACTCAAGTCGATAGATCTGGATGTAAAAAATGGTTTATTTGTAGCACTGATTGGTCCTAACGGTTCAGGCAAATCCACATTATTGAAATGTTTAGCAAAGATACTGCAACCAGTAAAGGGCATAATCTTTATCGGAGAACATGATATAACAGAAATGCATGAACTTGATGTAGCAAGATTAAGATCTACTGTACTTTCAGACAGAGTTTATCCGTTCAATATGACTGTAAGAGAACTCATAGCATTGGGTAGGTATCCATATCAGGGTCTGCTAGGCAGGTTGACAATAAATGACAACAAACTGATTACAGATTCAGCCAAGATGATGGAAGTGGAAGACCTGCTCGAAAACAAGTTCAATGAATTGAGCGATGGACAGAAACAGAGGGTATTGATCGCGAGGGCTTTGGCGCAAGCACCCAAAGTGCTAATCTTGGACGAACCCGCTACACATCTTGATGCTAAATCCAGAGTAGAGATTTTACTGAAACTAAAAGAGCTCGCAAGAACACAAAAAATTGCTATAATTGCATCAATGCATGAAATCGAATTAACATACAGAATAGCTGATTATGTCATAGTTCTTGAAGATGGTGTCATAAGGGGCATTGGGTCACCGGAGGAAATCTTTCAGGACTCGCTAATGGATAAGGTGTATGGTATCACAATGGCCTCATGGAGCAATACGTTCGGTGCGATTGAATTAAGATGTGGTGACCTATACAAGAGATATATTCATGTAGTTAGTGGTGCTGGAACTGGTATCCCTGTTTTTAGGTTACTTGCCAGGAGAGGTTATTCTTTTTCAGCTGGAATATTGCAAGAGAGTGACTTGGATTTCCATTTAGCAAAAGCGATGAATGTGAAAACTTACAGTGTTCCATCATTTGAAGCAATACCTAAAGTATTGGTATCGAATGTTAGATCAGATCTATCAGAAACAAGGATATTGATTGATAGCGGGTTTCCTATAGGGAAGCATAACTTGCCAAACTTGGAGTTGATAAAAAATCTCTACACTTACAATAATGTGGCGATCTTCTCGGTAAGGGATTCTGAGGAAATTTTGAATATGTACGGTAACAGTATCAAATTAGAAAGTGGTTCGGTTGCAGATTTAACTTTATTCTTGCAAAAGCAACTAAGCACCGTTGTAGAATACAAATAAATGACTAGTTAGTAGCCTGTAATGCAGGTTGAGTATAGATGCATATGTACGTTAAAGCCCTCATGAAAGTTGCAAGCAGGCACGCGCCTAGCAGAGTTCTTTCCTTTGATGTGGTACATGTATTCAAAGCACTACAGCTCATAGAAAATAATGGACGTGTTAGTAGAGCTTTACTATGTAAAGAATTAGCACTTGGAGAGGGCTCCATCAAAACATTGGTAAAACACCTGAAGATGCATAATTTGATAGAAACTACTAAGGCTGGAACAATGTTGACAAATAAGGGAAAGGCTATATCTTCAGAACTCCTTTCCTCAATTCCAGCGGAAACGGACGTTCCAAAGTGCTCTGTTGCACTAGGTAAATTTAATCATGCAGTTTTACTGAAGGAATTTGACTTTGCCGTCAAGTCGGGAATAGAGCAAAGGGATGCTGCAGTAAAAATGGGAGGGTTGGGTGCTACTACTCTACTGTTTCGAGATGGCAGGTTTGTTATGCCTGGTAGAAGTCAGGACTCACTAAGGAATGAACCTCGCATCCGCAAGTTATTAATTGAAAAATTAAAACCCGCAGATAGTGATGTGATAATCGTAGGAAGTGCTGAAGGTGAAAGAACAGCAGAACTTGCTGCAAAGAACGCTGCACTTTTAACGGTAGTGAATCACGAAAAACATCTTTGATAATTATAGAGATCAATCTGCTGCTGGATTAATCTAGTTTACCAATTTATTGTATTGTCGGATCTACTGAATACAGCTAAAGGTCTACGCTTCCACGGTAACATAGGTACTTTTGAAAGATGGAGTGTGAGAAGTTTGATCGGCATTACGGGAAACAATCACATTCGCTTCGGGATAGTACATCATAGCATTGCCGGCGTGAATTTCATACTCACGAACTAAAACGTTAGCAAGAGCACCAACCTCACTTCGCACGGTGACACGTTGATCCACTTTTAAACCCATGTGTTGGATGTCTGTGTTATTCATTAGAATCACATCGCGTCGTTCTTGACTGCGATAAAGATCTTCCTCCTCGTAGACAACGGTATTGAACTGCCCTTCTGACCTCACTGTCATCAACCGCAATTCCCTGTCGCCCAGAGTTTTCATTTTGGGTAGATCAAAAGAATGGAATACTGCTTTGCCGGATGGAGTGTTAAACTTTGGCTCGTGGAAGGTGCGCCCAGAGATCTGGAATTCCTTTTTTGTTTTGTCAATTTCGCCAATTTTTTCATAACCAGGAATAATAGCTGCAATGGCTTCACGGATGCGACCGTGCTGCTCCATGGACCGCCAATCAACGCCATGATTATTGCCTAGCACTTTACGCGCGATGGCAGCGATCACTTCGACCTCGCTCTTTAAACCAGCATGACGAGCAGGGCCGCCATCGCTTAAACGCACATAGTTGAACATGGACTCTTGAGTAGTAGGCTGTTTTTCCTCATCACGTGCCAGCACCGGCAGGATCAGAACTTCTTTTCCATGGCCGTGAGCATGACCTGTGTTTAAAGTCGTGTTGAGGTATACGATCATGTCGATTTTGTTTAATGCTCGGGCGGAAAATTCCGAATCAGGGTTGGAACCGTACAAATTACCGCCTAGGCAGAGTGCAAAACGTATCTTTCCCTCCTCGGCACTGTGTATGCACCCTAGCGTATCCAAGCCCTTGGCAGTCGGCAGTTCCACTCCAAAGTGGTTCTGCAGCTGTTCGAAAATTTTCTCCTTCAAATTGGGTACTGTACCAATAGAACCTATTCCCTGAACGTTGCTGTGACCGCGAAGGGGTAGCAGACCCATGTGTGGTTTTCCAAGCATGCCGCGCATCATGGCAAGATTGGCAATCATCTGCACGTTCTGTACACCGTGTTGGTGGTGAGTGATTCCCATTGCCCAACAGAAAATAGTTCTGTCACTTCGAATGTACATATTGGCAATTTTTTCGATGGTCACTTTTTCAACCCCCGACCCTTGTAAAATTTCATCCCAAGATATATTTTCCAAACGCTTTTTGAAATCCTTCCATCCTTCCGTGTAAGCCTTGACAAATTTTTCATCAATGGCTCCTTTCTCGAGGACATATTTGGCAAGACCGGACAGGAACGCAATGTCACCACCGATCGACGGTTGCACATATTCATCGGCGATCTTCGTGCCGAACAACAGGCTGATTGGGTTAGAGGGAATTTTGAATCGAATCAACCCAGTCTCTTTGACAGGGTTGACTACCACCATCTTGCCGCCGTGGCTTTTCATTCTATTAATAATTGTCATAAACCGTGGGTGGTTGGATGCCGGATTTCCACCGATCAGAATCAGCAGATCAGCTTTCTCAATATCATCCAACACGACCGTGGCAGTACCAGATCCAGTCACACTGGTTAAACCCACTCCCGAGGCCTGATGGCAATAGAACTGGCAGGTGTTGATATTGTTTGTGCCGTAGAGCCGAGCAAAGAGTTGCAACAGGAAGCCAGCTTCATTAGATGACCTACCACTAGAGTAAAAGAAAGTATCTTCCGGTGATGTAGATTTGATTTTGTCTGCAATTTTGTCAAGTGCTTCTTCCCAAGAAATATTCTTGTAATGAGTATCATTAACCCCCGCAAAAAGAGGGTGTGTCAATCGGCCCGATTGTTCAAGCTCTCGCGGAGAGAATAGCTTAAGTTCGTTGATAGAAAACTTTTCAAAAAATCCTTTCTGAATACCACCCTGCATGTCGGCAGCCATAGCCTGCACTGACTTTTTGCAGAGTTCTAAGAACCGGCCCTGCTCGTTTCTCATGCCACCTAGCTGACCGCCCATGCCTAAGGCACAGGTCTTACAGGTATTCTTCGAGCGTAGCGCCTTCCACATTCTCCATAGTCCGCCAGACTCTTGCGCCTTGCGCAAAACATAAAAAATCGTCGGCCATCCACCTCCAGCTTTTACTTTTTTCATGATAACCCCATATCATAGATGGACGCAGATAAATATAAATTAAAAAATTTTGTCCGTATTAGTCTTCCAAATGATAGTTCGTTGTATCAAAAGTGTAATAGACCTTTTTATGTAAATCACGAGTGCTATGATACCACCTACAAGTATCAAAGCCAATACATAAGGTATGTTAGAAAGCAACAAAGCAGGAATGAGAATAAGAGGGTTGGCTTCATAGGAAGTAGATGATATCGATGGCTCAACATACTGACCGAATAGAATCTCTTCTTTACTCGCAGATTCATAATTTACTGTTAACTTGCCAGTAACATCATCTATCATCTCTAAAGATACGCTCTTTACTCTTTCATTTCCATTAATGCCATCTACAATACTATTGATTGCAGGCGATTCAAGAGAATTGATAATTGAAATGAATCTATCAGGTGCAGGAGACACACTGCAGTCACCTCCAAGATACACAACATGCCACGAAACCATGTTTATTTTTATGGATTTGATATGTTCTGTATTAATCCCTGCAGTACGCTGTAGTGGTTTATCATTGTCAAAGTAATATATGAAGAGATCATAGTTGCCTTTCCCTCTTGACCATATAGCTTCCGCATAATATGGTATATCTTTATTGTATCTGACAGTATCAGATGTGTCAAGAGCTACATTCTTCACAAACTTGAATGCCTGTGATATATCATTTTGAAGGGTTGCAACATCTGTTACTTGCCTGTCTATCTGCATCTCAAGCATGAATGATGGCTTGGTTACAACGTCTGGTCTTGCTACTAGAGAACAAGCAAAAGAATTAGAAGTCGTTAGATTTAGAACAATTATGACTGCTAGAAACAGCACGAGCGTCCTGCCATTTCCCGTATGCATAGGTGACATATGCGCTGGAGTTGATTTAATCCTATTGATTAGAACAAAGTTCCAATCATCTAGACTAGTTTCAGAATGACAAATAAGGCATTACAAATGTACCAATAACTAATCCTATCATTGCAACAGTGATTACTATACTCATATTTTTGGCTAATATTTGTGATTTCACTTTCTTATCTATAAACGCCTTGTATAACTGTCCGCCGTCTAATGGAACTATAGGAAGAGCATTAAATAGACCGACATTGAAGTTAACGAACCATAACCAGAATAACATATTTGCTACAACATAGTAATATTGACCAAACACGTTAGATGTATAACTTGAAGCCATCAGATCTGAATATGGAACAACGTTTTGCTGCAGTGTTGGTGGTAGCAAAATAGCTAATGGATTCTGCATAAATGCATTTCTATATCTTTGCAATACAACATCAGGATCAGCTGAATTGCTTGCATAAATTCCAAGTATTCCCTTACCTTCCTCTACCAAAGTAGGTAAGGTAGCAGTTCTGCTTACGGTTTCACCATCCTTAACCCAGAAAATTTCTATTGTATTACCCAAGTTTGATTGAAGTATTTGTGAAAGCTCTTCGATAGAGCGAATATCTTGTCCAGCAATATTATGGACAACAGAACCCTCCGTAAGTCCAATCGATTCGGCAATAGAACCTTCTTCAACTCTCAATACAGCTATACCATCTGGCCCAGTGCTGATAGGTGTAAGCGTAGATATTACTAAGAATAATGCAAATAAGGAGACACCGGCAATTATCATATTGTTTATTGGCCCAGCAGTAAGAATCGCGCTTTTCTGCTTCAGTGATGCTCTTTCTAATTCTTCTTTTTGAATATTCACAAATGCGCCAACAGGAATTCCAACGAAGAGTAGTAGACCTGTAGAATCAACTTTAACATTATGAACTCTAGCTACTATACCATGTCCTGCTTCGTGTATTATTATAGTAATAATTAGAGCAACCCATCCATACGTGATTGGAAGATATGGATTTAGCCCCGGGATCAGAAGATTTGCCTGAGGTCCTATATCACGGACGCCTTCTCTAACTGCAGCGTTAGCAAAGAAAACCATTAGCGAACCACTTATTAGAATCAGAGCAAGTACTGTAATTACCGGCATAAGATACACATTGAATTTAGAATACAATCTACCTGCTTTCGTCCTTGCAATCTTGTCAAACAGTTGCAGACCGAAAGGTGTGTGAATCAGTATTAAGGGTAATTTTACTTCAAATCTTAACCTTCGTTGTTCCATACTGTTCATCAACCAGCCGTTTTAACTGAATTTATGGGTTATGAACTTCAATTACTGATGAATGTGCAGGCATCGTATCGATCATATCTATGGGTCCATTAGAAACCATTTTGCGAATAGCTTCAGATTGCAAATTGGTATTGAACCTAGAAGTTCAGAAACTTCCTATATTAGCACAAAACGATTTGAATGTTAGTCGCTTCGGTCTTAGTCAGCAAGGGTCCAAGTCGTCAATGGGCCGGGAGAGATTTGAACTCTCGACCACCGCTGTGTCAGAGCGGTATCCTAACCAACTAGACGACCGGCCCCTAAACACACACAAAATTCCGTCTTTATTATATTTGCTTATATGAAAAATTTCATGAATGTTGTATGAATGAATTTGTGAGGTTAAAATCAACTCATACATCAATGTTGGGGATGGCATGCTATTTTGAATATATTTATACCATAATACAATCCTAAAAGAACTATGCCATTATATGGAATATGGGGCAGCCATACGACAGAATCATGCCCATTAAACAATGCAAACAACAGAAGAGCTGTTTTAGAAGTGCCGTCTGATCTAGAAAGTGTAGCCAGAAATTACAAAATAAACAAGATCGTACCCATTTAGCCTTTTGAACTTGAACTCTTGGAGATGCGAAGCAAGTGTGCAA
>CAYJTD010000079.1:0-7079 GCA_964372525.1 uncultured Nitrosopumilales archaeon
CCACAGTTTTTTATCAGACGTTATTGTATTCACAATAGTCTCGAGTGTTTCGCCTCTGAATCCCTTTTCATAAAATATGTCACGAATCTCTCTAACTTCTTCTTCTGGCACCTCGTCTATTGATTTCAGCTCACGTCTAAGTTGTCCCATATAGAAATCTTTAGCTGCTTTAGATGACGTATATGCTACTGCGGCCATAGAAAGTGATTCTGCAAATGTTGCAATCAGCCCTGCTAGCAAGATGATCTGTGTATTTGATGTTGCTATTGCAACACCTAATACTATACCTAATACGTTAACAAGTCCGTCCTGCCAGCCTAGGATAAAGTTTCTTAGATTTGATGCTTCTTCGGCCTTTCCTTGAGATTTTCCTATTCGCATTATGTGTATAATCAGTAAAGTTGGTCTTTAATACGGGCATACGTTTCTCAATTTTGATTATCATGTATGATAATTGTATATCAGCATTATATCAGTGCTCGACAGTATATCACACATGGTATCGAATAACGTAAAGATCAATAAGATATTGTTGGCAATGGATGGATCAGAACCTTCTTTCAGAGCTGCAAAACATGCCATACATCTAGCAAAAGTTGAAAACGCTGAAGTGACTGCTTTACACGTACTTGAAAATGTTAAGCAAGGTGGAGTGATAGGACTTAGAGCAAGATACGGAGATATTAAGATCGTGAAAGCTTTCCTAAAATATTCTGAAGAAAAGGCAAGACATTGGATGGAGAAGGTTGAAGAAGAGGCTAAAAGCAACGGTGTGAAGGTAAAAACAGAAATAATCCCGGATCAATCTTCAAAAGCGGAAGAGATCCTAAAATTCGCAGAGAAAAACAAAATAGATATTATAATTATAGGCACACGCGGTTTAACTGGATTTAAGAAAATGATACTTGGCAGTGTTGCAAATGCTATCGTAGGAAATGCCAAGTGCCCAGTACTGATAATAAAATAACGTTATCTCGTCATTACTCCACCGTCAACTACCAAAACTGCACCAGTAACCCACCTTGAGGAATCCGCAGCGAGGTATAGTATAGCTTGCGCGACATCTTCCGGCTCTCCTATTCTTCCCAACGGATGCATAGAATTCAACATCTGTCTAGCTGTTTCATCATCCAAATATGGTTGCAGGAACGGACTTCTAATCGTACCAGGGCATACGCAGTTTACCCTTATGTTGTACTGACCATATTCCAATGCTAGACTTTTTGTGAACATTATAACTCCAGCTTTGGTCGAATCATACACCGCAAGGGGAACTTTTTCAATTGCCTTCATGCCAGCCACAGAAGCAACGTTTACAATAACGCCACTCTTCTTGTCTATCATCATCGGAAGCACCGCTCTAGTCATCCTAAACGTACCTATCAAATTGGTATTAACTAATTCATGTATGGCCTTGTCGGTCATCGTATGAAATGGCACCGGATCGTTTATCGTAGCTGCGTTATTTACTAGAATGTCTATTTTGCCCAACTGACGACGGGTTTGTTGAACTACGCTATTAACTTCATTTTCATCTGTAATGTCGCCTCTAATAGCTAAAGCATCCTTGCCATCTTTTTTCAGGTCAGAAACCACTCTGTTCAAATTTTTCTCATTTCTTGCTACTAGAACTACACTAGCTCCTTCCTTTGCGAAGAGTTTAGCTATAGCCTCGCCTATGCCACCACTTGCCCCTGTAACTATAGCGACCTTATGGCTTAATGACATACAAAGATGTCAGTTTCATTACCATAAAACATTTTCTATGCAAGCTTATCAAGGATTTTATTTAACATGTCCATAGCACATTTATGGGCAGATTATTTGGAACAAATGGAATACGCGGAGTCTTTGGCAAGGATCTAACACTCGATCTCGCTCTTGACGTTTCCTACGCGCTTGCAACCTATTTTCACGATAAACCTGTTCTGGTAGGGTATGACGGTAGACTCTCAAGTCCTCTACTATCTAAAGTCGTAAGAGCGGGTATGAATGCACTTGGCATTGATGTCGTAAATGCTGGTCTTGTACCTACTCCATGCTTGCAGTTTTGTGTTAAAACGCTTGGTTACAAAGGCGGTGCGATGATCACAGCATCACATAATCCGCCAGAGTACAATGGGATAAAGGCGATGGCATATGATGGTGTAGAATTGTCCAGAGAGGATGAGCTCAAGGTAGAAGAGATCTATTTCAACAAAAATTTTCAACATTTAGATCATAAAATTGGTATAGATATCGATGAACAAAGAGCTATTGATTCCTACATAACTGGCATAAAGTCTATGGTAGATGTTGTTCTAATAGGATCAAAAAAGCTTACAGTTGTTTTAGATCTAGGCAATGGAGCACAGGCAATAACTGCTCCTAAACTCATGGAAGAGATGGGATGTAAGGTGATAACCATAAATTCAACAATAGATGGCTCATTCCCAGGCAGGGGATCAGAGCCAACACCAGATAATTTGGATATGCTTTCCAAAACTATTCAGCAAAATTCTGCCGATCTCGGTATTGCGTATGACGGTGATGGTGATAGGAGTATCTTTTGTGATGAAAAGGGCAATGTATATGGCGGTGACAAATCTGGTGCAATACTTACAGAACATGTTTTATCAAAAAATGAAAAGGCAAAGGTTGTAACCCCAATAAATTCTTCAACACTGATAGATATCATAGCAAGTAAGTATAATTCTACAGTAACGAGAACTAAGGTTGGAAGTGTTGAAGTATCAAGGGAGATGTTGAAGAGTGATGCATTGATTGGCTTGGAAGAGAATGGGGGCTTCATGTACGGCAAGCATATAGCTGTTAGGGATGGAGCATTGACGACCTCGCTAATGCTTGAATTGATTGCAAGCAAGGCAAAGAGGTTATCACAAATAATTGACGAGTTACCGAAATTCTATCAGTATAAGACAAAGTTCAACTGCACTAAAGAACAATCTGCCAAAGTCGTTGAACATTTGATAAGCAACGCAAATGGCAAAGTGGAAACCTTAGACGGTGTAAAGATATGGGTTAACGATTCATCATGGGTGATGGTTAGGCAGAGTGGTACTGAACCAGTAATGCGGTTGTATGCAGAATCCAATGATAGCAAATTGTTGAATGAAATTGTGGGAAACTATGGTAAGCAGATAAGACAAATTGCTGGATAGTTAGGTATAGTTTAATGTAGGAACAAACTTTTATTTGAATTATATGTAACAAACCAAATCATGAAACCACTACCGGTTTCATTCGATGATTTGTTAAACTCTGTGCATAAAGAAGGCGTCACTCTATTTGATTATAACAACATGAAGATACCTTGCATAGTGCTAAAGAATGAAAGATTCTATGAAATCTCTAGGGCTTTTTATGGAAAACCCCTTGCGGTAGATTCAACACTGAACGTGCTGCATGACGACAGAAAGCACGTCTTCGTGGAAATAGACCTACAGTTTTCAACCGTAGGCATGGAAGAGCAGGTATTACTATATGCAAACGAGAACTTGGAATTTTTTGAGCACCTGGCACACAGTGCTATCATAGCGCTGGTACCAGAGTCAGTTGAAAGTACAGACGCAAACATCCTGATGGTTCAGCTGCCTAGAAAGGACACAATAGAGAAGGCTGTGGAAATGATAACTTCGTATTTGAAATAAATAGATGAACGGATGTGTAGGTATAAGACTTCCTACCTTGTATGATAGGATTGTTCTGAAAAATGGATGGTAACTACAGCAGCAATTACCACTGCAGTTATATCGGCAAACGGAAATTTCATCGATTTTATCTAATACATGCAAGTTCTCTTGCGATTGCCATATCAACAAAGTCTTTCAATACCTCTTTCGGTGCAAAACCAACCAATTCGTTAATTTCTTTTCCATCACAGAAGATCTTTATTACAGGTAATGCTCTTTATGCTATATTTGTCTGCAATCTCCTCATATTCATTGACATTCAATTTCGCAAAAACAGCCCTATCCTCATATTCATTTGCGAGTTCATCGAATGCTGGCTTTAGTGCCTTGCAGTAAGAACACCATGGCGCCCAAAAGTTTACAATTACAGGTAACTTGTCTTTTGTCACACTTTCCCATGTTTTTGGTGTTAGATCTGTTGCAGTCATGCCTTCAACTTCTCATGAATTTCATAAGAACTTGTCCACCAACTGTTCAAGAAAATATCAAAGGATTTAATGCATCAAGCAACAAGTTAATATGAAGAACAAACAATTTCTGTATACTTATTGTTGAATCAAAGAAATAGGATTAAGCTTTATGGGGAGAGGTTACTTCCTCTCCACCAATACTAGTTGGGATTGACGGGCGGGGGTTGGAGAAGGATAGTTAAATAACACTATTCTTCTCCATTGATGGGTGTTGTAATAAACACCACGAGAATTATTGTGTATACAAAGTCTATAATGTTTGCCTTAGACGGTTCAACTAATTTCTAAACAGTCTTAGATAATGTATTTCAGTTACAAATAGATATCATCAGCAATGACAGAATCATGGTGCATTGTATCTGTGGATGGACAACAAATAAAGGCAAACATTGTGCACAAAGGTAATGGTAAGTTTGAGATCATCGAAGCTGAAGATGATAGACATGTCGGCAAAATAGTTGATGCGTCAGAAGTGAATAATTGCAAAGCGCAAAAATAATTATGCATAAAACAAAGAATGACTCCATCTTTTTTATTCATAGACTAACTATAATGCTTTACAAACACGGAGCGAAAGTAGAACTCGTAAAAAAAGAAGGGTTTACTTTACGTTAGCCTTTAACTGCAGAAGACCATTGATTATTTTCGAGTGATCAGCATTTGCGTCTGCGGTAACGTAAAGCAGATGTTCATCGTCTAATGGCATTGTTATACGCTTGATCTTTTCATATGCTGCCAAGACATATTGCCCCTTACCGATCTTAGGCGCAAGGGCACTACGCATTTTCCATATATTCACCGCTTGTTCAAGTGACCTTTTGCTTTCATCTGGTGTCAGAAGATTCTGTGCACCTTCACGATGACCTGTCTGAAGTATTTTTCCATTAGTGTCGAATATGGTAGCGAAACGAATCGTAGGATCGATTTTCATAACATTGTCATATACAGCTTTATAGTCCATTAATAGTCATACTCCTTTACAATAATTAAGGCTTTTGGAAACAATTTCAACTAAGACCTATTCATTGCCTTAAGAATAGTTTGCACACCTACAGATGATATTATCTATAGCAATCTGAACACCATACGTTTCTTACAATGTACTAGACACGACAGCAAAGTTTCAAAATGGTAGCATAGCATATCAATTTATTCTCAACTTGTTGCTTACGCAAGGTTAACACAATCAACTATAACAGGGAAAGGCTTACTCCCTTTCCATATTCGATATAGGTTATGGCTTCCTTTTAGATAGCGTTACCCATAACTTAATAACACTTTTAAAACGCCTGTTATATCAGTGTGTGCGATAAGAGATGATCCCAAATTCGCTATGGGTGATATATAATGAGTAAGCCGTACTACGTTAAGTTTGAGACTCCAAAGGATCTGGTAAATGCGATCTATGAGGCTGTTAGGGTAGCAAAGCAGAGTGGCAAGGTGAGAAAGGGCACAAATGAAACTACTAAAGCAATAGAACGAGGTACAAGCAAACTTGTTGTCATTGCAGAGGATGTAGAACCACCAGAGGTTGTAGCACATTTGCCAATATTGTGTGAGGAGCGAAATAGTGCGTACGTATTTGTCCCAGGCAAACAGCAGTTGGGAGAGGCGCTGGGTATAGACGTTCCTTCTGCAGCTGCCTGCATATTGGATGCAGGAGAAGGACAGAACATTCTTGAACAGATAATTAATTCGGTTGCAGGATTTAAGAAAGCCAAGAAGGAGTAGTCTGCGATGAGCAAGACTGAAGAGAGGGTAACACCTGCAGAAGTAATCCAGATCGTTGGCAGAACCGGAATTGCTGGTGAAGTAATACAGGTTAGGGTTAAAGTATTGGAAGGTAAAGACAAAGGAAGAATTTTAACGCGTAATGTAAAAGGGTCAGTTAGAATGGGTGATGTTCTGATGCTCAGAGAAACAGAGAGGGAAGCTAGGAAGATCAAGTAAGTGATGATCAATGAGTATAACAACTAAAAACTGCAGTTATTGTGATAGGCAATTAAAATTCGGAACTGGTACATTGCTTGTCAGAAATGACGGAAGCACACTTTACTTCTGCTCTAACAAGTGCAGAAAGAATATGTTGAAGCTTGGAAGGGATGCAAGGAAGTTCAAGTGGACTAAAAAATACGTTAAAGGCGGAATAAAGGCGCGCGGGTAATGGCAGAACAAACGCTAATTGTTTTGAAACCAGATTCTGTACAGAAAAATATGATCGGTGAAATACTGCGTAGATTCGAACAAAATGGTTTCGTCATAAACAAACTAAAGATGTTAACCATGAGCAAGGAAGAAGCTCACACGTTCTATTCAGTACATAAGGAAAAACCATTCTTCAACGAACTCGTTTCTTTTATTACGTCTGGACCAACAGTTGCCGCCGTTATAGAAGGCCCTGATGCAGTAAACAAGGTAAGAACGATAATTGGTGCTACAAAACCCAACGAAGCAGCACCAGGAACTATCAGAAAAGATTTCGGAACGAGTATAACGCAAAACGCTATCCATGCATCAGACTCTCATGAAAGCTTCATAAAAGAGTCAAAGGTTATCTTCGGTTGAAGTGAATTTGGGTTGCAACTTAGGCAGCCTGTTGTTGCCGTTTTAGGCCATGTAGATTCTGGAAAGACCTCTTTATTGGACAAAATACGTGGCACCGCTGTTCAGGCAAGAGAGGCTGGAGGTATTACTCAGCATATAGGCGCGAGTTTCTTTCCCATTGAAACGGTACAGCAAATCTGCGGTGCTCTATTCAACAAGTTAAATATTAACATCAGAATCCCTGGTTTGCTTGTCATAGATACTCCTGGGCACGAGATCTTTGCGAATCTGAGAATGCGTGGAGGATCAGCTGCTGATATCGCTATTCTAGTCGTTGATGTTATGAAGGGCTTCGAAGCACAGAAGATCGGAA
>CAYJTD010000080.1:0-4522 GCA_964372525.1 uncultured Nitrosopumilales archaeon
TGTATTAGTTCAGCCAATAATTTTCTTGTATTTTGAACGTTCTTCTGAAGAGTTTCTATCACTTCTTTTGTGCTGACAGGCTTATCTGCCCATACATCATAATCGGTAACCGTTGCAATTGAAAGATAGCAAATTTCGGCCTCTCGTGCTAGAACACATTCGGGCACAAGAGTCATGCCTATCACATCTGCTTTAACGTAATCCTTGAAAAACTTGGATTCAGCCCTAGTGGAATACCGTGGACCTTCTATACAAACATAGGTAGCCTTTTCACGAACATTGAGCCTAAGAGATTTTGCAGTCTTACTTGCGAAATTTCTGAGCTCTGGACAGAAAGGATCTGCAACAGAAACATGACATACTTCACCGCCATCATAGAATGAATACTGTCTTGATTTTGTAAAATCGACGAACTGATCTGGTATAGCTATATGCCCTGGTTTGAGCTGCATCCTCATGCTACCAACTGCTGCTGGCGCAAGTATCCTTGTAACACCTAATTCTTTTAGCGCCCATATGTTTGCCCGTGCATTGATCTTATGTGGTGGTATTCTATGGCCTCTTCCATGTCTAGGAATGAATGCAATTCTTCTTCCGGCATGGTTTCCTACAGTTATGAGATCTGATGGATCACCATAAGGTGTATGAACCTTTATCTCCTTCTTATTCTTGAGCAGCCCCGGATCGTATACACCTGTACCTCCCATTATAGCGATATCAGCATGTTCACCCATCGTATGTCACCAAGGAATAGATTTCATAGTCTTTAAGCAAGTGTCTGCCCTTGAGAGCTGCGAGTTCAATTACGAACGCTAATCCAGCTATATTTCCCCCAAGTTTCTTGACCAGTTCTGTAGATGCTTTTGCAGTGCCTCCAGTAGCAAGAAGATCGTCAACAATTAGCACATTTTGCCCTCTGCTGATCGCGTCATGTTGTATTTCCATCGTAGCACTTCCATATTCAATGTTGTATGCCAAACTTAATGTCTTTCCAGGTAATTTACCTTGCTTCCTTGTTATTACAATTCCTTTGTTAAACTTCAGACCAAGTGCACTCGCAAAAATGAGACCTCTTGACTCTATGCCAACAATTAGATCGACCTTTTTATTCTTGTAATACTCGTAAAACTGATCTATTACATATTGCATCGCTTTAGGATCGCGTAAAAGGGGATTTATATCCCTGAAGAGTATTCCTTTCTTGGGAAAATCAGGAATTGAACGTATTACATTTTCAAGATTCATGGCATAGCCATATTGTGCAGTGGTAAAAACCTTTCCTACAATATGTAACTCTTCTTTTCTTCAACGAGTGTGATATTTTGTGTTGCACGCTTGAACATTTCTGGGTGCTCTGTATGTACGGGGAAAAGGTGTTTGGGATCTATTTCCTTAACTATTGTCATAAGATCCTCAGCGTATGCATGACCAGAGCAATGACTTGAAAATATACGAAAATCAAAACGAGCTGCCCATGCTTCTAATCGTTGATAATCGAATTGTTGCTCTTCGTTGTGAGGTTCGCTAGTTGAATATAGCATTATGCTGCAAGGCTCCGGCTTGATGTCTATCAACTCATCAAACTGAAAGAACGTCATTGCGCATACAACTTTATTCTGATTCTGCTTTATCTGTTCTGCAGTCCATGCGTTGTTTAGACCAAGAAATTCCCGTTCTTTTGTTCCATAGTCGCGATCGGTGTATTTGCCAGATCCACGTTTTGGTACGTGTATAATTATGTCTTCGTCATCGTATCTAGGAACCTGTAATTTTGGATCTTTGCTTAGCCACTTCAGCAAGAATATGTCTTTTAGCAAAACAGCAAGTTTTCTATCATTTTCCTTTGCTATGGTATAAAATGTTCTTAATCTATCCACGTCTTTGAAGCTAAAATCAGCAATAACGAACTTATCGGTTTTCTCTACAATTTTGTTACATTCGTTCTTTACCTTCTGCTCACTCTCCGAAACCTTTTCCTCGGTTATGCGAGTTCCTTCCATTATCAATGCTGTTGGCTTTGATTCCTTGACCTTCTCTACAAATTCTTGGGTCATCTGTGGTCTGCTTCCATGTAATCTTACGTCGCCACTGTATGCTATCGTGCCTTCGCTAGTGTAAACTATGAAACCGTATGCTCCTGGAATTGAATGATCCACATGTATGGGCTCTATCTCTATAGAACCAATCTTTAACTTGTCTCCAGTTCTAAATGTGTGAACCTTTCTTTGAATTAATTCACCATTCTTGCTTGTAGGGCGTCTTTTGAAGTTCAAGATCTCGTTTTCAATATCCCTAGCACTTCGTTCCTCTAATGCCTGAAGTATCAAATGGGCAGTTTCTCCCATGTATAACGGAATATCTTCGTGTAAAAATGAGATATGATTAGCATGGTCGGCGTGTGCATGAGTAAGTATTACAGCATCGATATCAACTTCCGATCCCTTAATGCCACCCATCTCTAAAAGATCATGTCTATAAAGACCGTCTATGCTTGGAAGCAACCCCATTTCTATGAAATCAGCTATTCCATTTGATGTCCTTGGTTTCAAATAATCTTCAAAATACTTTGAATATTTAGCGAAACTCTTTCCGAAATCCAGAAATACCTTTGTATCTTTGTCCTGCAGAAGAATCTTGTTGCCACCAATTTCATTGATACCTCCATAAAATGTAAGGGTTGGCATTTGCATATTTGCAACTAAACAGGTTTATATTGTTATTTTACGTATTCAGTAACTGATGTCTTATAATGAAAGACTGAAAAACCTTCAAGGCTTTGAAGATGCATTTGAATTGGTTAAAACAGCAGTACAGTACAAATACAAAATGAGACGCGCAGGATTGAATCTGTTGTTACAAGGTATGCCAAACTTTATTGGTGCTTATCATGTTCTGGGCTCCAATTTTATAGTAGTAAACAGATACGTGCTTGACGCGATAAAGACCCTAGTGCCAAGCAAGGAAGAGTACAACTCGTATTTGTTCGTGGTCTTAGCGCATGAATATCTACACAGTCTGGGTATAGTTGATGAATTCAGGGTGAGAGAATTGACGTATAATATGTGCAACACACTCTTTGGTAGCGCACATGCAACAACTAAAATAGCTAAAGAGGACACAGCAACGCTCTACCCTGATCTGAAAAAACTTATGATTGCTGAGTTTGGGAAGGATTTTGAGCTGGTTAAGGATTTTGACAGATCGAATATGTCATATATAGGATAGATGGAACCTAACCAATTAGGAGAATACTGCAAAGAAAACCTCTGCCCTAGAATCTCCTTGTTGTATAATAACTTTGTAAGTACCAGGAGCAGCTGTCTTCTGGATCAACCACAGCGCGCTATAGGTTCCGTCTTCTTTAGTGTTAGCAGACATTGGTATACGATCTTCCTTTGGTGTGAGTATAATTATAGATACCCTGTCATTGGGCAAGCCTTTACCGCTGATCCTCACAAGCTCTCCGTCCCTGTATTCATTCTTGTCAGTTTGCACGGTAAGAGTAACTGAACCCTTTACAACCGAGAACGTTAATGCTATCTTCTCATCGCCCATCTGCACAGCCACAGAATATTTGCCTAGTTGAGACTTTTCAGGTACTATCATCGTAGCTGTGAATTTCCCATCATTACCGGATTTTACGGCGGTTGTGAATATTTCAGCTCCAACTGGATCTGAAACTGTGATATTAACATCTTTATTTGGTGATGTTTGCCCTGAAATTATCAAGCTCTCACCCTGTTTATATTCGAATTTGTCAGTAACAATTGACATTTCATACCCAGTTTCTGTCAAAACTCTGAATGTAACTGTAACCGTCTTACCGTCCTGCAATGCCGATACCAGATACTCGCCAGTCACAGATTTTGCATTTAACGGTATGAATGCGGTATATTTGCCATCCTTGTCAACCGGAACTGCGGAAGCGAATATGGAAACTCCGGCTGGATCTACAGCTCTAAGTGAAACCGCTGCGCCTGCTTTTCCAAGACCTATTATCTTCACAAGATCACTTTGCTTGTATGTTTCTTGTTCAGTAGTTACCGTAAACGGAATTGTTCTTTCCTCCGTTACAACTGTTATAGGAAGAATTGCAGCTCTACCAGCACTGTCCGATACAGATATCTGATGAGCGCCACCTACGGCAGCTTCTGGAATCTTTATTCTGTCTCTAATTGTTCCATCAGATGCTGTCTTTAAATTCTCTATTACTTTTCCATCGAACAAAACAGTTAGTCTGGCGTCTGGCATGAAACCTTCGCCCAGTAACCTAACATAAACACCAGGTTTTATTGTGTCATCTTGTATTGCAATTGCTGGATCTTTGGTAGGAACTGTTGGTTTCTCCGTACCATTTGTTGGTGGTGGTGTAGTTCCGTTGTTTTGCCCCGTATTGGCATTATTGTTACCAGAAGTTTTTGCTGTTTCCTTTGCAACCTCTTCCTTCATTGTCTTAACTACATCTATCGTACCACTTCCAATCTCGTCACCCTCCTCGTCGATAATGATCCACTTGAAGATT
>CAYJTD010000080.1:4532-7037 GCA_964372525.1 uncultured Nitrosopumilales archaeon
CAAATCTTGCAGATTCTCCAGGTTTTATCATGCTAGTGTCTGTTCTAAATTGTATAGTGTTTGGATTTGATGATGCTTCTGCACTCCATCCCTCTTGAGCTTTGTATGATTCAATAACACCATTTTGTAATGTAAGCCAAATGAGCTTAGTGTTGTAAATATTATCCTTGCTATTTTCTACCTTTATCACCGTGATAGTCTTCCAGCTCTTACCGGTGATCTTCACAAGTGGGTCAGTCAGATCAAACTGTGCATAGCTTAAAGGCAAAGCCATAGTTGCTACTAATGCTATTGTAGTTATAGCAAGATATCTTGAAGTAAGTATATGCATCTTCCTAGAATAGGAGTGGTTATCCCTTTTATTTCTTGTTATACTCAAACAGCCCCACTTAGCATTATATAGAAAATGGTGGTTTATATTGGTAAACATCAACAATTTGAGAGAGTTTATCAATCAAAATAAACATCTATGCAATCTCATGAATGCAAGGATGCCGCTATCGCCATTGTCACAAAATGAGAGTAAAGGCAAGCAACTGCTTCATATAACGTATATCACCTTCAACTAATCATAAGTGTAGCGTAAAATGCATAATCGTGTTACAACCATATATACTACATGCGGCAGAGATGTTACGCTTTTTGCAATACTAGCAACATGCAAAATGTATAGAATACAGTAATACAACAAATTATTGTTTAAAATATATTCAAACTAAACTAAAAGCCATATTTCCAGATCTGCTTTGCCAGTAAAAATTGCAATAACTAAACAATTATTTACAAGTGTCTTGCAGTATGGATAGCGGGGTTTAGTTATAGTTTGAGTGAAGATGATTCTATTGAGGACTTGACGTCCAAGGTCTTCCGAATAGTGGCAGAGAATGGCAAGGATGGTATTCTTCAAAGCGAATTATGGAAGAAACTTGATCTTACAAGCAGGGATGGTTCTAGACTTTCTATAAGACTGGAACGAAGAGCACTCATAAAGCGTGAAAAAGTTCTGGAAAATGGCAGATGGACGTACAAGCTCATAGCGATAAAACTACCTGTTGATACTAGTTGCATAGAACAAGCACCATGCTTGACATGTCCGGTTGAGCATATGTGTTCCATTGATGGTACTGTAAGCCCCAATACGTGTGTGCTCATAGAAAACTGGATATTAAATGAAATGAATCGGCCAGAACAATTAATTAACATAAGTACAAACAGTAAAAAATATGCGCCTACAAGAAGCTAAACGTGATCTGTACAGAAGGTTGGCAAAAGAGCGTGGTTATAGAAGCAGAGCTGCTTTCAAGTTAATGGAGATTAATCGTTCATATCATATAATGCGAAGAGGAATGTACGTCGTAGACCTTGGCTGTGCCCCTGGTGGATGGTTACAGGTTGCAAGAAAGTTTGTAGGGGGACATGGGAAGGTTCTTGGTATTGATAAACGCCCTGTTCAACCACTACCTAACGTTCAGGTTATCGAGGGAGACGTCAACGATGTTTCCTTGGTTGAAAAGATCCTTTCGATAATGGGAAGAAAGGTAAATTTGGTCTTATCAGATGTGGCGTCAAACATTATTGGTGTCTGGCATCTGGATCATGCAAGACAGATAGCTATGACAGAAAATGCCGTGGCCATAGCCGAAAAAATACTTGCGAAAAATGGTGATGCCATATTCAAGGCGTATGAAGGCGGCATGTTGAATGAGTTGAGAGATAGTCTGAAGATAAAGTTCAACAATGTGCGCTTATACAAACCAAGGGCAAGTAAGAAGGCTAGCAGCGAGATCTATCTCGTTTGTCTAGGCTACAAGGGTCCTGAACAAATCTAGAACTTCATTATGTTTTGCGTCTGTTTTAAAACCTGTAAGTCGCAGACTTGTTCGTGCAGCTGAAAACCCAGATGATTGCAGCTTATCTATTATCGAAGATATAGTTGGAGAAGCTGCCTTGACCCTTGCAGATATTTTGTCTATTGAGAAGTATGTAGGAGGCATGTTACTCTCTTCCTTAGCCAATGAAAGTAACTTGCTACACTTTTTATCAACGTTACAAGTATTAACAGAGGACAGCATTTCGTCAACAAAATCTGCATCAAATACGCGATCTATCCACAATGGTCCTGCAAACCTCATTGGCTTTTTACATATATCACAAATTTTAGAATCATCAGTTTGATTTGCAAATGTTCTGTTATCAGTTTGATTTGCAAATGTTCTGTTACCGCATGAAAAACAATGATATATGTGTCCGAGCTTGCTTGGCATTGCCTCTGCATATCTACTGCCTACATTTACTCTTGCATAAACGCGTAAGTAGTTTCTTGTACTATGTACAAATAAAGGTTTGACTCCAAGCTCAAGCCTAGAAGCTGTCATAGATACTAAACCCAAAAGCAATCGCAAACCAATTTCATTTCCATATTCAACATTTATTGATCGTCCATAGTACCTTCTAGTACAGACATCCGGATATATCCCACAGAGAACAGGTGTATCTGTAGCCGTT
>CAYJTD010000081.1:0-7009 GCA_964372525.1 uncultured Nitrosopumilales archaeon
TGTGATTATCTGGACCTGCTCGAATTATCTTTGATATCCTTGGAATAAGTTCTTCATCTGCTATTGCACCTGCAAGTGTTCCATGAGTTGGATTTGTGTGCTCGATACCAGTATCCATTATTGCTTGGAAAAGTTCTGTTAACGCTTCTCTGTTTGGCTCCATGTTCTTTGTAGTTCTAGGGTTAAGGCCATAAAGGAAATTATCATCGCTGTGAATCCAGGGATTTCTAAGACCACCTTTCTGCATGTTTACCCTAATCTCCTCCTGCACCTTTTCCGGAGGATAGTATCGCAAAGGTCTCAACGTGACATCGCAGAACTTACATCCGCGGCCGCACCCTCGCATAACTTCAACCATTCCATGTATGCTGGGTTCAACTATGTTTGGAATTTCGTCAACGGGAGGCTCATCCCAATAATGTACGAACCTACCATAATGCTTCCTTCCATCACCATTACCATTAAACTCCTTTATCTCTACTTTGAACTCATTTTTCTTGAATGGATTAGCTTCGTCCAAATCTCCATTTATTATTGCATCGAAGAATCTTCCAGCTACACCATCCAATTCAGGAGCAATACCACCCAAATCTCCTTCCACTATACCGTAAAGCCCATATTCTTCAATCTTCTTTGGATCGTAATTGTACTGCCAAGTGCCAGAAGCACCAGCTACAACCTTTGCCTTACTACCTGTTCTTGCCTTGGCTTCGTTGATCTTTCTATGTAAATCAGCACAATAAAATTCGTCATAAGAAGTATGTCTTCTTCCATAAGTAAATGTCATGGTAACAGGACCCATTCCTAGCGGATCCATTTCATAAGTTCCAACAACTTTGGTTTCTGGACCAATGAACTTGTCAACATAATCTGGATGAGCTACTACAACATCTTCCTTTCTATAACCATCTCTGATCAAACCGGCTTCGATCTTTCTTAGACCATAGGGGGCATATCGTGCAACTCCCATCTGATGGCCTATTGGGTTACAAATAAAATCGAAAAGAATCCTAGGCGTAACCTGATTCTTCAAAATCCAGTACAAGAAACCAGAATTACGGTTATGGTCAATGGCTGGAGCACAACCAAAGAATGAGGCCAGAGAGATACCTCTATACGGAGACATTAATGTTCTATCAGCTGTAAGAACGACCTTAGGAGAGCCCAACACACTTCCATCACGAATGATTGATAGTGTGATATAAAACTTATGAATTGTGTATTCGTATACAGGCTACCACATATCCATCATTCTGCCAGATTTGTCTCTTGCATATGCACCGAATTCAGACAATTTGAGCACCGTTTGACCATCCATCGTGGGACCGTCCTTACATACAAGGTACTTTCCAACACAGCAACTACAGCATATGCCTACACCACATTTCATAATTCGCTCAAGGCTTGCCTGTGAAGGGATTTTATGTGTAATAGCCAATTCCAACACTTTCTTCATCATTCTTTCTGGGCCACATGTATAGACCATATCTAACCTATTTTGTTTCATAACTTTTGCAGCAGCATCTGTTGCAAGGCCTTTAAAGCCATGACTTCCATCCTCTGTAGCAACAATAACTCTGTTTCTTATATTCTTCAATACATGTTTCGCAAGTTTTTCAAAAATAACTTCATTCTTTGTTTTAGCACCTATAACCAAAGTAACATTATTTTTCTTATTTTTCTTTCTAGCTAATACTCTTGATAACCGCAGCATTGGAACCAAACCAGTACCTCCTCCAACTAGCAGCACTTTTCCCTTCACAATATCAAAAGAATTGCCATATGGACCTCTTACACCCAGCATACTACCGACAGCAGTGTTGTAAAGTGTCGTTGAGGAGTAACCATGTTTCCTGATAGTTAACGCAGCATAACCATCATTTTCAGATATCATGATACTCATAGGAAGTTCATCAATTCCAGGCATCCAAACCATAGCAAATTGTCCAGGCTTTGCTGATTCGCAAAGCTCATCCTTGAAGATCAGAGTACGAACCGTAGGACTTTCGTCAACAACTTCTTCCACTTTAACAATTCTTATTTTGTCAATATTTATGCGCAATTCCTACCAACTCCATAACACTCTTCATCCCTTTCTTTTCTAGGTATGAACTGACACCATGTTTGATACTTGCGAATACCTTTAACCATTTATCTCCTATCGCACTACCTATCGGTACTGCACTGGCACCAGCCAATATGAATTCGACAGCATCTTCCCATGTGTATACACCACCGCATCCTATAACTGGTATATGGATTTCCTTCGATATTTCGTAAACACATCTTATTGCAACAGGTTTTATTGCCTTGCCAGACAAACCTCCTATTCTGTTACTCAAAAAAGGCATACCAGTCTCAATATTGATGGCCATTGCACGTATTGTGTTCATAGCAGTTATTGCGTCTGCACCAGCTTCTTTGGACACTCTAGCAGTTTCAAGTATATCACTTGCTCCAAGTCCGAGCTTTGCTATGACAGGTTTTTTTGTATTTGACTTTATGCCCTTGAGAATTTTATACACGAGTTCAGGGTCGTCACCAACTTCCAAACCCACTTTTTCTACATGGGGACATGATAGATTCAGTTCATAAGCAATCACATTAAGACCGTCAAATTTTTTTGCCATAGATACAAATTCATCTTCAGTAGATCCGACAAGGTTTATTATTATAGGTACATCGCTCTTATTCGTTATCTCTTTCACAAACGCATCTACACCAGGATTTGACAATCCAACAGCATTGAGATATCCACATTCAACCGAAACAACCGTTGGATTTTTGTAGCCTTCTCGGGGTTCAACGCTTATCGATTTTGATACAATAGCACCTGCACCAGCTTCGTAAACACGCTTGAATACTTCATACGATATGCCAAGAATGCCTGATGCCAGTATCGTGGGGTTCCTTATGTGTAGACTACCAATATCTACGGAGAGATCAATACTATTTCCCAACACGCATACCAAGAGAATATTGCAATATAACGTTTAACACTTGCTTTCGGTGCTAGCTTTTTTAAGAGCTGTATGTTAGGTTTGGTACCATGTCAAAGTGCACCGTTATCTTGCTTGAAGCCGGTATAGTTGCTCTTGATGAGCAGGGTAATGTCATCCAATCCTATAGGTTTGATACTGATATGGTCAAGACATACAGGGCAATCAAAGCTGGTATTACACCCGCTCAATCACTCGACATACTTGAGTTCTTACGGTCGAAAGATTATGACTCTGCGGTTTCCAATGATGAAGGTCTTGCTAGTATACTGTCAAACAACGGCATCAGCACTTCACTAATGGATACTGACAAACAAATGGAACTGCAAGAACGGAAAGTGAAACTCATGGTAATTGCGAATTTCGCACCCAACGAATTCGAAGCTTTGGGTCTTCTAAGGAAGTTCGCGATGAACCTATCGTCAATAAAGGTGGGTGAGGTCTCTGCTAAACGTGACTCTCACATAATCCAGTCTGTAAATGCAATGGATGAGCTTGACAAGATAATTAATCTGATGGGTTCCAGACTTCGTGAATGGTATGGTTTGCATTTTCCTGAACTTGATGCTAGGATACAGAATTTGCCCACATATTGTGATATAGTTCTAGCCGGCGCTAGGGATTCTATAGATAAAGACGCTTTGAAGGAAACAGGAATGCCTGATGAAAAAGCAGGGGAGATAGTAAATGCTGCACAATCTAGTACTGGCGGAGCAATCACTCCAGAAAACCTTACAGTTGTACAGAAGTTAGCACAGGAGATCAAGAACCTTAATTTCACACGTGGTGCTTTAACTTCGCATCTGGAACAAGAAATGGACGCCGTTGCTCCGAATGTAAAGGAAATTCTCGGCGCGACCATAGGTGCAAGGATGATTGCGAAGACCGGTGGTTTAGAAAGACTCTCTTATATGGCTGCAAGCACCATACAAGTGATAGGCGCAGAAAAGGCATTGTTCAGAGCTTTAAAGACTGGAAGCAGACCTCCAAAACATGGTATAATATTTCAGCACCCTTTGATACATTCCGCACCAAAGTGGCAGAGGGGCAAGATAGCCAGAGCCATAGCTGCTAAGGTTGCAATAGCAGCTCGTATAGACGTACACAAAGCTATCAAGAACTCTACTATAATGGAAAAGCTTAACGAGCGTATTGATGAGATAAGAGAGAAGTATAAAGAACCTGTTGAACGGGAAGAATATGAAGAGAGACCTCAGCATAAGTTCGAGAAGAAGAGAAATAAAAGAGGAAGTGAAAGAAGAAGAAGGTTTAACAACGAAAGGAGAAGGAATGTTGGCAGACGAAGAAGATAGTATAGTGTGGGCGGACATAGACGGCGAGCGAAGAATTTGCACCGAAAATCTTTCCAAAGGCGTTAATGTTTATGGCGAGCGTTTAATCAAGATCAAAGGAGTAGAATATAGAGCCTGGGATCCATTTAGGAGCAAACTTGCAGCAGCAGTAATCAAAGGTCTAAAGTATCTTCCAATAAAATATGGAAGTAAGGTGCTCTACCTTGGGGCTTCTACAGGTACAACGGCAAGTCATATATCTGACATTGTAGGTTCAAGCGGTTTGGTATTTTGTGTGGAATCATCTTCTAGGGTCGCACGGGAACTTCTAGCAAGAGTTGCAACGTATAGACCAAACGTTATACCCATAATTGAAGATGCAAGGAGGCCTCACGCATATTTTTCTGTTACAGGCAAAGTAGATGTGGTATATTGCGATATTGCTCAACCTGACCAGACAGAGATAGCAATAGCAAACTGCAATATGTATCTGAAGAAGGGAGGATATCTTATGCTAGTCATTAAAACTAGAAGTATAGATGTCACAAAAGAACCCAAGGATGTAGTCAACAACGAAGTTGCAAGACTGAAGGCTAACAGTTTTGACGTAGAGCAGGTTATCAATATGCAACCGTTCGACAAGGATCACGCCATTGCATCGGCTCGATATGTTTAAAATTAGTAAAGCTTCCTTTACGCATATACGTTTAAAAATTGCTTTACAGGCTTCCACGAACTTCTGGCAAACTTGGGTGCCTTCTTATGTGTACGTATCCATCTCTTAACGAATACCATAGTTCGCTTGTCAGAGGGGTACCCACTGCCTATATTACCACTTTTCCTCTTTAGTTTCGCTATTTCACGGTCTCTTCGCACTTTAGCGAGTATTGATGCTGCAGATACGGCAACATTTTCAGAATCAGCATGATGTCTGGAATCTACTCTAGCCTTGCACGTTAGTGTCGATAAAATAGCTTTTCTGAAGCGTTCAGGGTTCACATCGCATGAATCCACATACGCTAGTTTGGGTCTCAACCTGTTTATGACCGTAGCCATGGTAACCGCCTCTAGGGAATTAAGTGCTCTTGTGGCAACGGAACGGTCTATATCTGCTGGTTTCACTATATGTATGTAATAGTCATCGACGATCTTCAGAATTTTCCCGTAAAGCCTTTCTCGATTTTTGGGTGTAAGTTTCTTAGAATCAACTACACCCAATGTTCGCAGCTGTTTTAATTTAGATCTTTCAATCATGATGCCGGCAACGACCATTGGACCTAAAACCGAGCCCCTGCCAGCCTCATCTATACCAGCTATCATTATAACCTGCCTAGCAATAGATAAGGTACTTTATTTCTATTTTGTATATCAAGATTGATCATAAAGCTAGCTTTTTCTCTGAATCGATCAATTAGTGGATGTTGTAGTTTTTTATGCACCACTGCAATAATCGATTTATCAAGATCAAGCATTCCATCCACACAACCAACAAATTCTTTTGATTTGAACTCCATAGGCCCCAGTTCATCGCATATTACTATATCTGTATTTACTAACGCTTTTTGCAATATGTGAACTGCAAATCTACATCCTTCAATGTTTACATTATACTTACCAACGCTAGGACCAGTTCCATTTACAGAAGCTAACATGGCAGTTTCATTGCTACTTATATCTACGAATTCAAAACCTATCCTAACACCATCATTCCTAACCTCTCTAGAGATCACACCACCAACACTAGACCCTCTCTGTTTCAGTATTTCAGCCAAATGCGTTACAGCAGTAGTCTTTCCCGTTCCAGGGCCACCAGTTACTATACAGAGAGGCATTCTATCAACAAATCGGTGCAATTAGATAAAGGCATTTAAGTCATTTTGGAGATAATTAGAATATGGTTGACGACTTTCTATTAGTTATAAACGAAAAACGGTTACGCTCTAGGCTAAAAACTATACGTAATTTCTACAAGGATATTCAGTTACACGGAAGGTCTGATGTAGAACGTGGAGAAGTACTGATGCATCTTGATTATTTTAACAGGATAGTTGTAGAGCTTGGCAAGAGGTATGGAACGGAGATGCTTACTAATGACGGTTTGTCATATGTTAGGAATTACAAGAACGAACTTGGCAAAATGGAACCTGATCCGAATATTCTGCATCAATCATATTTGGGATTGCGAAATGTTCTGTTTGCTCTAATGCCTCACACATGATCGTAAAGGTTCTTATCGTATCCTAGAACTGCTAAAGATCATGCATAATCTGCAGACCATCATGGAAGGTAATACAAAACTGGTTGTGCCTGCAGATTCTCTAACCAGCACAGTTCCACCTAGAAACCCCGCATTTTTCAATCCAAACGCTAGACTCAGCAGGGATTTCTCGATCATCGCATACAAGTCCTTCGTAAAGGACTTGCACGAAAAGAGCATGGCAGATGCACTTGCTGGAGTGGGTGCTAGAGCAGTTAGAACTGCTGTTGAGGTCGAAGGGATTGATGATGTATACGTTAACGATGCCAACCCAATCGCTCTTGATATGGCAAGGGAATCAAGCAAGCTTAACGATGTGGAGAAAAAATGTGAATTCAGTGTAAACGAGGCATGTAAGTTCCTTATAGAACATTCTTCCAAATGATCAAGGTTAGGTATAATTGATCTAGATCCATTTGGAACACAAGCACAATATGTTGACTGCGCACTTCGGGATGTGA
>CAYJTD010000082.1:0-4181 GCA_964372525.1 uncultured Nitrosopumilales archaeon
TACAAAAATAACCAATATCAACTCGTATGGAACTGAAAATCTCAGCATTGTAGTGGACCCTCAGAGGAAGCGGTTTCCTATACCGAAGGACAGTATAAAAGAGAAGGCAGAAGAATTCCTTGGCAAAGTGGAAACCAAAGATGCCTATATGTATGAAGGGAAGGAAGGTGCCAAGATTTTCCTGCATAATGGTAGAATTGATATTTTACCAGGCTCTTTGCATATATGGTGCCAGATAGACAATAATATTAGAAAGTTTGTTGACTGGCTGCTAATATACTGCTATGACGTAAAACCTATCTAGTAACTAAGTTTCTATTAATTCAAACCTGAACTGCAGATTTCCATCTGCATCATGGATCTCCGCCTTTACAGGTAACGGTTTGTCCTTTACTATCCAAATCCTGCTTTCCTTGTCTTTTATCTTGTAGCTTACCACGTAAGAATCGAACATTCCTGCTTCTGTCGTAACAGGCTCTTTAGCAGTAATTTTCAACTCTTCTTTCTGCACACCATGAGTTATGCTTCCCCAAACAGCACCACTAGCTAGGTATTTTGGTTCGATCGCATAGTCAACAATCCATAGAATTGAACTCTGTACCATGTTCATGTAAGGCTTAACGTCAGGTTCTACTGCTGTTACAGGTATTAAAGACCGTGACATGAGTAGTTCTTGTGCAATAGCACCATTTGTACCGTCCTCAACTTTCAGTGAGACACGCCAATTCTGATCCTGCCTTTCAATGAAATGTAGTGTGATTTGTAGATCTTTGTAATCATTGTCTAGGTGAGAGAGTCTATAGGTAAGTATAGTATTCTCCATTAATGAATTACCAACGGTCCATTGCTCTGTGGGTCGTTCCAGTATATCACTCCCTATGGGTTTAGTCATCTCTCCATATGCTATTATACCGATTATGATAGCAGCTCCCACACCTCCTGCAATTCCTATTACTTTTACTACGTTTGACATATAGATACACCTAGCAATACAAAATTAAATATAAAAAATTAGTTATTTACAGCTTTGGAATACCGATCTTCTTGAACCGTGTAATTGCTACCATCATTGCTACCAGTGAAGCCATGACCAGAGTAATTCCTATAGGGAATTCTGGTACTACCAGAAGTTCAAAATTAGCTAGTTCTGTCACCTTCTGTTCGAATATTTCAGGGCCTCCCAATACATTCACAGTTACAGTTGCCGGTCCAGCTTCTTCGAATGTTACCATATGTTCTCCCTGTCCTGCTTCTGCCAAGAACTCTTCATTATTTATTAAAGCGTCGCCTTTAGCATCTTTAATTGTCAGCTTGTATCGTACATTTTCCTCAATATTACCTTGCTGGTCAAAAATTACCACACCAAACTTAGTTGGTTTACCTGGCTCTATACTAATTGGTTCCCACCAGAGGTCAACATTGAATATCGTGGTTGTAGTAGAAGTGCTTAATGGCGGTGTTGGAGCCTCCTCTAATGACGTGGGGCATTCTGGTGGTGTATCTGATACTCTGGTTTCAAGCAGCTGAAATTCATACTGTACAGGAATTGGTTGTTGTGTAACGAATGCGTACACCTTTGCTTTGATTGGGAATGGAAATCCGTCTTTGATCCAAATCTGACTGACTTCACCTCGGCTCCATCCAATTATACTTGTATCCCATTCCTGACCGGCTGCCTGAATCTTTTCAGTACCCATAGCTTGTACCACTGTACTACCTCCTCCAATAGCGCCAATTACGCCCCACGCTCCGCCGGTAAGAGACTTTTGTGCTATTTTTGATGCATAGCCTCCCAGCCAACCAATTGAACTCGTAATTGCTTCTCTGTAAGGTTGCACGTCAGGTGAAACAGTGCCCAGTGGTGTCAAGGTAAGTGATGATAATGTAAGCTTTCCACAAGCTGCCTTCCCCTTCTCTACGACCACCACATCTGTTATCCAGTTGTGTTTGTCATCCTCAGAGCTGAACCAGAGTGTTGCTTCAAACTGTTGCCCTCTTTTGTAATCTAGAGTAGCTATGCTGTATTTGACTAACAAACCTTTCTGCACACCATCTCCCACATACCACTCTTGTGCCGAAGCTGTTTTAGTTGCCAACAAGCCAGAAACTATCAGTAGTCCCATCAATGCATATGCCACATACTTGCTCATTGGATTGTTTAGTAATAATGGGATTGATAAACATTTATCTACTGCATGATTCCGCAGTCTGCTTAACTTGTATTTGCACGCTTTCTGCTCATTACCGTAAATCTGGTAAGAGCTATCATTATACCAACTACAGATGCCATGACTATCACTGTGCTGATGGGAAATTCAGGTACCACTTTTAGATCAATGGCTATAGATTCATTCTGCGGTTCTGCAAAATCATTAATACCTAGTACATTGACCATGACGCTGAACGAACCTGATGATGGAAACTCTACTGTATGTGTTGCGATGCCACTTTGCGCAAAGGAGCTGTTGAGTTCTTTTATGGGCTGTCCGTCTTTGGTAACCATAAAATCGTAATGCACGTTGCTTACAAGTTCATCGGTTACATAATTTATGAACTTGATATCAAATCTTACTATCTGGTTAGGTTTTATTTCTGTAGGCTCCCACAAAACCTGTATTTTGTACGACTTGTTGGTGGTTACTAGTGCTATAGGTCGTTCCTGCTCTTCCAACGACTGTATGTCAAAAATATCACCGATGTCATCATGCATAAACATACTCATCGAGTCTAGTGATTCAGCAAATGAAGCTGAGGGCATGAATAATATCATTGTCAGGATCCCCATCGACATGTACATGCCGGTATTCAACAAGCTTCAATGTTTGAGCAGACAGATAAGTGTTATGACAACTATTAAAGTAAATATATAGCAATAGTGAAACGACAGTCATGTGCAAATGTCCCAGCGTTCATTTTTACGAGGTTAAGTTTGAGTTACAGGGCATGCGAACAATTCCAATACACAAGAACTGCGGGGACGTTTTGTCAGAGCCCCAATTTACTGAATTTCAAAAACAGCTCATAAAATTATGGGGTGTGGAAAGTAAGTAATATCTGTTGATTTCATTAAATGTTTAAAAGATCCTTAACAAAACAGGTATAGTATTCTTTATACAACTGTGTTATATTGGTCAAGTTCCGCAGGATAAAATTACAGGTGATAGGAGTATATGCAAAATCATAAAATGTTTATTAATGACTTTTGCAACGATCGTATAGGTGTGTAGTAATGACAAAAATGATGAAGGTAGAGTTAGATGTAGAGAACGTGAACTCCGACCAGGCCAAATACTGGGTAGATGAAATAGCAAACCAATATGCAGATTTAGTTGTAGAAAATGTAAACATATCTGGGAATAAGGTGGCCTTCGACATAGGCTCACCAAGTATGGATGATCTAAGTGCAGACGATGTAAAGTTCAGAATCGAAGAGTATCTAACAATGAACGAACAGCCATTCAAGCTAAAGAATCTTAAGGTTGCTTAGACGACCACACAACACATTTTTATTTTCCTGCGATCATCGAAATTAATTGAAATAACCTCATGAATTTGCACGAGGTGTAAGTTAAACACTTAAAAGCTGTTTCCATCGAAATAATATGTTGTATAAAGCAGTATTAACATCCATGATAATTCTATCCAGTACATTCTTGATATCTTATGCGTATGCAGCCCCAGCTGCAAAGATACTTGACACATATGGATACCTGAATGAGTCTGGGCATTATGTTGTAGTAGGCGAGGTACAAAATACAGGTACCACGCCATTGCAATTTGTAGAAATAGTGGTGACTTTCTTTGATCAAGGTCAGGAACAAATACAACAGCTCTCTACTTCTACTGCATTAGAAATTCTTCACGTTGGTCAGACATCGCCCTTCATAGTTACTTTGAAGGATGCGCAGGATGCATCGTTGGTTGATTCTTATGAAGCCGAGATGGGCAATCTAGCTTCAACAGAGTCGAAGGAAAAAAAACTGTCTGTAATTTTTCATAAACTGGAAACAACAGAAGGTAATATTATAGTCAATGGTCGAATAGTCAATGATGGAAGTTCTGTTTCTGAGAACACAAAAGCAATGTTAGTGCTTTACAACGTTATAGGCGAACCAGTACGATTTGCATCGGTCTTTACGGAACCCAGAGATATCTTGCCATTTGGTAGCGCCATTTTTTCT
>CAYJTD010000082.1:4191-6996 GCA_964372525.1 uncultured Nitrosopumilales archaeon
CTGCTAAGGTCAAGGCTGCTGCTGCAATAGAGATAAGTGGGTATACCATCACCTCAGAATCAAGCAGGTATGCCGAAATAGAACGATTGGTACAGGTACAACAAACCTCAATGCAACGTATTAAAGAAGTTGCCAGTATTTCGAATTTGTTTACTTTAGATAGTAATAGTAATGTTGTAAGTGTTGTAAGTGTTGGAAATCCTACTTTGGTAAAAATGGATATTACAAACATGCTGACTGAAAGCAGAGAGTACACATATTTTCTTCAAGTTGTAGATCAAAATGGTTTTGTATCATCACTTTCATGGTCCATGGGCACTTTGGCTTCTAGGCAGAGTACTGCAGCGATTATAGCGTGGGTCCCCGATGAACCCGGTACATACATACTTCAGGCATTCCTGTGGAAGAATGTTGAAGAACCGATACCTTTGGCCTTCAGATCCCTTGCCACAAGTTTGCAGGTAAGATAATTATCATTTTTTATATCCGATTTTACGCAGAAACTCACGCCTATCATTTTTTTCATTTTCTCCCTCTACACCACGAGTTCTCATGCCATCAACAACTCCAAGCACACCGCGTCCTTGGTCTGTCTCAGCAAGTATGACCTCCACAGGATTTGCAGTTGCACAGTAGATATTCGCTACTTCTTCAACTGTCTTCAGCCTATTCAAAACATTGATTGGATAGGCATTGGTCAACAAAACTACGAAAACATGCCCTGCCGACAATTTCTGTGCAAATTGAACAGCTATTTCTTCAAGTTTCTTGTCATTACTATCATGTCTTATTAGGGCTGGTCCACTAGATTCACAAAATGCTACTGCGAATTTTATGCTTGGGCTACTGCTAGTCAACGTTTCGTAAATATCCTCAACTGTTTTTATGAAGTGAGCCTGACCCAGTATTAGATTTGTACCTTCAGGAAGTTCCAGTTTTACAGTTACTGTTTGCATATGGTCATATCATGAGTGATATTAATAACATTTTATCGCAGAAGTGCATTACAGGAATCTACAAGATCATTGGAGAGTCTCGATATAAATGACTGGTCAGTGGTAAGATCCATAGCAATGTTCATCATGAACATATAGTCCTTCATCATCTTCTGTTGGGACGATATTTTCATCGCTGCATTTCTGGCAATATAGCCCAAATAAAAATAGCAATCCGTATACATGCCAGATTGCAGTAAGAACTGAGCCTTTCTTTTAACTATTGGTGTTGTATTGTTTTTTATGATATTCTCGTTTAGTCCTATCACTGCTTCCATACATCTAGAGACCGATGATTTATTTGCGCGTTCCAACCCTAGACATGTGCTTGCTGTAGTAATACCTTGGCTGTTACTCTCACTTATAGAGCGCAGTTGTGCAAGCATATGTGTGGGCATGGATCGCGATCCATTCTTCGCTATCACCGCTTCTAGATAGTAATATGCTGCACATTTCAACCATAGTGATGATAGTGGTATGTTGCTCTTTATTGCTTCTCTAGATTTGTTTGCGTAAAATAATGCCTCTATTGTAACATTTCTAGCATATGAGGATAAGGCCTTTGGCATTGCTGTTGCAATCTCTTGCTTTAAGGTTGCGAGTGCCCAAGAAGGATCGTTTACTATTTGCATATCTTGCAAGAGTGGAGCAAGCACGTGTAAATTCTCTTTTGCGTGTATAGCACGCACTTCAATGAAACTGTCATCAACCTGTAACAGTTCGTGTACATTACCGTCAAACAAAACAATAAAATCGTATTCGCAACAGTCCAATGCCAGACTGGTAGTCCTGCAACCAGTAAGAGCGATAGGAAATTTTTCGTATTTTGTCATGATCAAATCGATTACACTTGTTGGTATGTTCAAGCCTAGCTGATAATGTCCTACCTTTGTTTAAATAAAATGAGCAATGATCGTTAACAATGTTATGAAGGGATGCTTTAAATTGCACTCAATGGGCACCCAGTCGGTGCTCCGGTGGTGTAGCTCGGTTAAGCATAGCGGCCTCTCGAGTCGCTGATCCCGGGTTCAAATCCTTTTATGGTGAAAGTCCCGGCCGGAGCACTATTCAACAATTATTTGTTTAGCAACAACTGGTGAAAGCGCTATTGGGTTTTCAAAACTCTCCCACACAAATATCTGCGCCGTGTAAATACCTGGTGTCTCTGGCATCCATGGTTGTTCCATAGCCATAGTTTGGCTTGGAGAGAGCTTACCCTTTGCCCACGATAATGACACGGTTGAACCTTCAGAATCCTTTATCAACACTATATATGTAAATTCCTGCTCCCCTGATTCAGTGTTCTTTATTTCAGACTTGATAACAGCTTCCTTTGCTACGGTAGCTGTGGATGTAGATTCACCCTCCTTCTCCTCTACTTTCACTTTAGCTGGTGTGCTTGTTTGTGTAGTGGAAGATTTGGTGTCAGATTGCGAGCTTGACTGCGAAGAGGAATCTGAATTAGAACTCACAGAGAATGACGCAGTAGCTGTTGCCGTAGAGGCTGCATACGACACTTTTACAGTGTAAATACCTGGTAAACTCAATTTCCCATCTAGTTTACCAACTTCAACAGAAAACTCTCCGTTAGTAGACATCATATTTGTTGATACTGACTTGAACGCCCACGCATTGTTGTTGGGGTTGAATATCTGTACAAGCACTTGGCTGTTGGGCAGAATTGGTGAAACTGTACCATTCAGTACTACGTCATCGCCAAGATTGTATGCAGCCTTGCTTGTCTGTATGGTTACAGACGCCCTATTCTTTACCTCAAAACTGATTGCACCGCTTATCTTTCCTTGGGCAT
>CAYJTD010000083.1:0-6955 GCA_964372525.1 uncultured Nitrosopumilales archaeon
GTTACTTTAATCAAACAAAATTAGTAGAGAGGTTAAATGGAATTGAGTAGTGATTACGTAGAGCCTAAGAAGGGCGATGTTCTGCATTCTGCTTCCAAACGTGTACGAATGATATTCTCCGTAATGGCAAGTCCTAACAGGATTGATATTTTGCGTATACTGAATTCCAAGGGTCCGTTAACGTATTCAGAGTTAAAGGCCCTCGCAGGCTTCAAGTCAAAGAAAGAGAGCGGAAAGTTCGCTTACCACCTGCGCAAGTTATTACGACAGTCACTTGTTGCTTTGAACAAGGCCGAAAGGCGCTATACGATAACAAACTTGGGAAAGTTGGTTCTAAGCCTTGCTAGGCAGATCGAGGAACGCTCCATTATCGAGAGCGGAAAGATGTATGTTAGAACCAGCAATCAATCAATCGAAGAATTCAACTCTCATAAGATAATTCAATCGTTGGTAAGGGAAGCAAACGTCCCATTGGAACTTGCACAGAAGATAACGGAAGAGGTGGAAAACAAGATTTACAAGTTCCAGACTGCATATCTTACTGCACCACTGATAAGGGAAATTGTAAACTCTGTTCTAAGTGAGCATGGACATGAAGAGTATAGAAACAAACTTGCGCGTGTGGGCATGCCAGTATTTGATGTAGCACAGATGATGAATAGCGTGGAGGAGATCAGTAACGGCATTGAGAGTCTGGTTGCAAAGACCGCACAGAATTTACTATCAGAATACTTGGTATTCAGCATTCTTCCTAAGGATATCGCAGACCAGCACCTTGCTGGCGATATACATATCTCCAGCCCAGGTATGTGGGGACTGATCCCCGATTCTATATTCATCGATATGAACGAACTTGCTGAAGAGGGAATAAACCTGAAGGGCAAGTTCTTGGGCGTATCAAGAATAGGTTCTATTAAGAACGTGGACGACTTTTGTACTTCTTTAGCATTATTGAATCAACTGTTAAGCCGCGAGGCTTCCTCTGAAGTACTTATAGATGGAATAATACCTTTACTTGGCAAGTGCAGCAGTGACGCCTCGCTAGCAAACAAGTTTGCAAGGGCACTGATAATTGGTTCCGGCGCTCCTTCCTATACACAAGCAAACACAACAACATCATTGAACATTCCAGTCGATGATGCCGACAAGAAGCAGGTAGATGCCTTGCTGAAGGGATACGAAACGTACGTGCATGCAACACCAATACCAAGAATTGGTCTGGCTTTGTCATACAGTAAAGGTGCTGTAAATGGCTACTTGGATAGGGCAGCTTCCATAGTTAGGGCAGGCGGCTTGATAACGCTAGCAGGTGATCCAAAACATGTTAGAAGCTGCGCAGGCATTTCCAAGCACCTTAATGGGCATACGTCAAGCACAGTCATGTCTCTACAATCGTTAGCGATCAACCTGCCACGGTTAGCTTATGAATCAAACAAGGATGAAACTTACTTCAGGGCAAGGCTTGCCCTTCTGATAAAACCTGCAGTAGCCGCACTCTCCATGCGTAAGAAGACACTTACAGACCTTACTAGGAAAGGATTGATACCTGCACTTGCAAACAGCACCCAGTTCATGCAGAGGGGAAGTGCAAACTTGGTTGTAAACCTGATTGGTTTACACGAATCAGTCGCAAACATTCTTGGTTACGAAGATAATAACAGTTGCTTAGAGGTTGTGCAGAAAGTCATCAAAACATCAGTAGACGTAGCCGGTGAAAAAGGCAAGCAGAATGGAGACGATGTAGGTATATCGATGGTTACAGATGACAGCGCTACAAGGTTTGCAGCTTTGGACACAGAAAAGTATGGAAAGACTTTGCAGATGAGCATCGAAAGCCTGTATTCGCAGGGCGTGATCATACCTGCCGCTGACATGATCAGCATGAAGAAGGAATCAGCAATAATAAAGGAGTGCAACATGATGGAAAAACTGCTTAATGCCGGCCTTTCTGTGACTATGGACGTAAACGGTTCTATGAACGATGCAGATGTAAAGGCTGCTATTGAAAGTGCAGCTGATATGCTAACATTCTTCAGGCCACGAATGAAGGTGTATGTTTGCAGCAATTGCGGGCAGAAAAGTATCGATGCTATTGACAAGTGTAGCGGTTGCAAGTCACCGCACATGTTGCAAACGCAGTAACTTCGGTAACTTTTTATTTGCATATTGAAAAATAAAGTTTGTTGACCAATGAGAGCGCATGAAATCTTAGCAAGACTTAACTACGCGCTCTCATTATGTATGGAGGGGATGGCGGGAAATGACGACTGACATATTTAGTTCGGACTTAACAACTATAATTAGTAAAATAAAAAAACGAGATGGTAGGGTTGTAGACTTTGAATCTTCCAAGATTTCAAATGCAATTTACAAAGCACTGGTAGCTACAAAAAGAGCTGACTATCCGTTGGCGGATAAGCTGGCTGGTAAGGTAGTGCAGAGGCTGGTAAAGCAGGGATATAATGAAAGTAATTCACCTAGCGTAGAGGACGTTCAGGATATAGTAGAATCTGTGCTTATAGAGGAAGGCCTGTCTGAAACAGCCAAGGCGTATATTCTCTACAGGCATGAAAGGCGCAAGATAAGAGAGGAAAAGATGAAGGTTCTCGAACGCGCTTCCCTAGATGAAGTTGACAAGGTTTTCGATGTAAACTCCTTACGCGTACTTGCATCCAGATACCTGTTAAGGGATGAAAACGGAAAGATAGTAGAAAGTCCAAAACAGCTCTTTGAACGTGTTGCTATCACGGTTGCATTACCTGACGTGATGCGCGATCAAAGAATATTTGGTCTTAAAGCAGGTGTAAAGCAGAACATAGAGGAGATAAGCGAGTACCTTCAACGTGTAGACGAACTGGATAAAAAGTATAAGATTGGTTCGTACGTTTTGAATAAATGGCATTTAGAATCATTGTTAACGATATACAAGGACCTATCAGGTCAAGGTCAGATGAAGGTAACTGTTACTGAAGTGCTTCAGATGCTGGAAGAAGGTAAGTTCGACGAATATGCAAAGCGTGTTGATGAATACAAGAGTTTGATGGTTGGAAGGGACTTTTTACCAAACTCTCCAACTATGATGAATGCAGGTGCTAGACTTGGACAGCTCTCTGCATGTTTTGTACTGGATATGAAGGACGATATGTACCATATAATGAAATCATCTACCGACGCAGCATTGATCTTCAAGTCTGGTGGGGGCGTTGGCATTAACTACTCCGATCTAAGACCAGAAGGCGACATTGTTGCTTCAACATCAGGTGTTGCATCTGGGCCAACATCGTTCATGCGTATCATCGATACGGTAACAGATGTTGTAAAGCAGGGAGGCAAGCGACGTGGAGCTAACATGGGCATACTTGAAGCCTGGCATCCAGATATAGAAAGGTTCGTTACTGCAAAGACCACACCCGGTGTCTTTGAGAACTTCAATGTCAGCGTTGGTATGTGGGAAGATTTCTGGGAAGCTCTTAAGACCAAGACCAAATATCCGTTAAGAAATCCAAGAACTGGAGTGATTGTAAAACACATTGACGCAAATCAACTTGTCGATCTTATTGCATTAAGTGCGTGGAGGAGCGCAGAACCAGGCGTTCTGTTCTTTGACAACATGAACAAATACAACGTGATGAAGCGTGCACAAGGATTTATCAGAGCTACCAATCCGTGTGGTGAGCAGAGTTTGTATCCATATGAATCTTGTAATCTTGGTTCTATCAATCTAGCAAATCTTGTAAAGCGCAGGGCAGATGGAGAATTCGAATTTGACTGGCAGCGATACGAGCAAGTGATCAGATTGACAACAAGATTCCTTGACAACATAATTGATGCAAACAAATATCCGGTAACAGAGATCGACATTGCATCCAAACTTTCCAGAAGAATTGGTTTGGGTATAATGGGACTTGCAGACCTTCTCTTTAAACTAAAGATACCATACAATTCTAAAGAAGGATACGAATTTTCTGCGAAACTTGCAGAAGCACTGTCATACTACAGCATGGAGGAGAGTGTTGAGCTTGCAAGGAACCGTGGAGCATTTCCAATGTATAACGATTCTGATTATGTATATGGCAAGATACCTATCGCAGGTTATTACGAAGTGCAGAAGAACCAGCACTCATACGATTGGGATTCACTTATTGATAAGATAATGCGCTTTGGCATGAGGAACTCACAAACAACTACTGTTGCACCAACGGGAACGCTATCAATGATTGCAGACTGCTCGAACGGTGTGGAACCAATGTTCGCCCTAGTATTCGAGAAGAGGGTAACTGTTGGAAGGTTCTTCTACACCAACAAGATATTCGAAGAGACGTTGAAAACTAATGGATTGTACAGCGACGAACTACTTGAGAAAATATCTACCAACTATGGCTCGGCAAGAGGTCTCGATGATGTTCCTGAATGGATTCAGAAGATCTTCGTCACTGCAATGGACATACACTGGGCGGATCATCTAATGGCCCAAGCAGTATGGCAGAGATGGATAAGTAATGCAATTGCAAAGACGATAAACATGCCAAACGATGTAACTGCAGAGGATGTAAAATGCTCATACTTGCTATCGCACGAACTAGGTATGAAGGGTGTAACTGTATACAGAGACGGTTCCAGACACCAGCAGGTGTTGCATATAACGAGCGAATCGAAGGAGAAGAATTTTGAGGTGCTCCCAAGTGATTATGTCGTTGATTACATAACTAATGAGATCAAGGATGAGTTCGTGTACAACGAAGTCAAGAAAGTGATCAAACCAAGGCAAGATCGTGAGCATGTGCAGCAACAGATGATTCCACACAAGGAAACTGAAGAAGAGCCATGTCCTGTATGCAATGGAAAGATTGCTTACATAGAAGGATGCAATTGTTGCATAGAATGCGGCTGGAGCAGCTGCGTTTCTGGTTAATACATAAACTCTTGTTTTAATTTAAAATTCTTCGTTGAGAATCAATGCCAATAACGTTGCCCTTATGTCCTTTCCATATGCCACCTGCTCAAAATATTTTGCCTTTGAAGTATTATCAACGTCATGGCTTACTTCGTCAAGTCTTGGCAACGGATGCATCACTATGACATCGCTCTTCGCATTTTCCAGTATTTTAGAATCTATGACGTAACTTCCCTTGACCTTTTCGTACTCCTGAGTATCTGGAAACCTTTCTCTCTGTATCCTTGTAACATACAAAACATCAAGATCCTTCAAAACATCACTCAACATCTCATGCTCGTGTATCTTCAGTTTATTTTCTATTTCAAAGATAGATTCCTTTCTTATCTTCAGCAACGGCGGTGCTATCAGATGTATTTCGACGTTGTAGTTCGTCAAGCCGTAAAGTAGCGAGTACACAGTTCTGCCGTACTTGAGGTCACCAACAATTCCTATCTTCAAACCATCTATCCTATCTTTTTCCTTCCATATCGTATACAGGTCTAGCATAGCTTGCGTTGGATGCTCCTCCGTTCCACTTCCAGCATTTATCACAGGATTCTTTGCAACTTCCGCAGCAAATCTGCTTGATCCATCTAATTGATTTCTTAATACTATTACATCTGAATACTGATCAATTACCCTAACAGTATCAGCCAAACTTTCTCCCTTTTCTAGCGACGATGATTTTGCGTCTGCAATTCCCATTGAACTGCCACCTATAGATGCCATGGCAGCTTCAAAGCTCAACCTAGTTCTTGTGCTTGGCTCAAAGAAAAGATATCCCAATATCTTTCCCCTAGCAAGTTCTCTTTTTTCGTTTTGGTGCATGTTCTGCAATTTCTCTGTTGATTTGAACATAAAGTCCATATCCTCTTTGTCGAACTCTTTTATCGAAACTATATCCTTACCATAGAAGTGATTCTTCATCGCTCTACCTGCAATATGGTTATAAACAGACATATACAAAGTATTCCCATGTCCGAAGCTCAACTTCTCGTGCGCAGAATCAAAGGTGGTACTGTTATCGATCATATCGACCCTGGTATGGCTCTCATCGTTCTGAGAGCTCTAAATATTACCGGGAGAGAAGGCAATGTTATTACAGTTGCTTTGAACGTGCCAAGTAGCAAGCTCGAGACGAAGGACATAATCAAGGTCGAAAACAAATTCCTTGAACCTGAGGAGACAAATAAGCTTGCACTGCTAGCTCCAAAAGCTACCGTTAACATAATACGGGATTACAAAGTAGTAGAAAAAAGAAAGGTCGAACTTCCAGCAGCATTTGTAGGCATATTCAGGTGCTCAAATCTAAGATGCGTTACCAACAGCAAGGAAGAGATCAAATCAATAATAGACGTCATAGATAAATCAAAACCAACATTAAAGTGCAGATACTGTGCAAGAATTTTAACTGTCGATGAACTGATCTACCAATAAATTAAACAACATCAGAACAAAAATTTAGTTCATATCTAGGCGCTGCTTGTAGTAGTTTATCATTCGCACGTGCTTGATCCTCTCCCCTTCATTATCTGATTTATCAAGCCTTCTCATATGGTACCTTAATTGGCTAAGATCACACATGCACCTGCCTCCGCTCAACGGTTTGTACTTTGTTCTGGAAATTTTATGCTTCATATGATCCGCATACAGTATAGGCAACTTTGTTGCAATGATTGTTGCCAATATCCCTCCAATCACCCAGTAGATTCTTTCCCCTGCAACAAATGAACGCAGAACAGCGTCCTGTGGCAGTGAAGGTGCTAGTAGCCATCCAAAAACTACAGTCAAAACTACAGCTATAGGAGTAACTATAAGGCCCATTGCTGACAATTTGTCATAGTGTTTAACCTCTTCCTCGAATCTATCAAGCAGATGCTCCAGATTCCCTTCTAACTTCTGCATCAACTTTCTATACGAATGGTAGCTAATTAATATTTGGCAATTAGATCATATACAAATCATATTATTTGCGTTGATGCCTGAGTAGAAATTTCTGGAATTAAAACTACTCAGCCT
>CAYJTD010000084.1:0-6952 GCA_964372525.1 uncultured Nitrosopumilales archaeon
ATCAGGGTCGATATCAGAAAGCGAGAATCCATGATCTGGTGGGTTTTTGCAATGGGTCTCTCTTTTATAAAACGTGAAGCTTTTGAATCAACACAAACGCCTGTCAAATATCGTGATTTTAAACTCAGTAAAACAAACTATGTCATATGGCAGTTCACAAAAGTTATACTGTTTGCGCCTTTGTTTACCAATCTACTCTTTGGAATGTCTGCGCTCTACGTGATTGATGGCAACGACCTTGGCATTGAAACGCTGACAAACATCTTCTACCTTCCGTTCATAACATCGCCAGATCCTACTATTGCAAAACAGCTAGTACTCCCCATGATACCGTCTCTTACGTTGCTGATACCGCCCTTACTTGGAGCTATTGGCATAAGGCTGATGCTTTACGTTGGAATACGCAACCTAGCGCATATAGCATCGAGTTACGTCGTAGACTCTTCTGAAGGAAAACCGAAATTCCTGTTCTACCTCTCAACAATTGAATTCATAATAGGCGCAGGGCTGTTCTGGACATCTTTCAACATGTTCTTCAACTACAACATAGACTATAACACAAAGTATGCTATAGTTGGCGCAGCTCTGCTTGGTGCGGCTTTCATAGCATGGTCATTGATAGATCGAAGGAGATCGAAGGTCATAATATTGCCTTCGAAGAGGAACGTGTACATCCGCTTACTGACCATAGTATCGGTCGCAATAGTAGTAGGATCTATCATGGCAGTCAACAACAGCATAGCAGATGCAAGAAAGATCGAGTATCTGGGTCCTTATACTGCCCAACAGATAGCAGTTAACAGGTATTTTGCAGAACTTGACGATGTAAAGGAGATCAACTATGATGTAAAGCTGTTGGCTACACAGCAAAGTAGCATACGTGATGTGGTGGCAAATAACCAAGATGTACTGACAAAGGTGCGCTTATGGGATTGGAGCGCAGCTTTTACGAAACTCAAACCGGAAATAGGTTTGATACCGTATATTGACTTTCAAGATTCTGATGTAATACGATTCAATAATACGTTGTATTGGAGTGCGGCAATGAAACCAATTCTTCCATCCAGTGTCACAGCAGAGAATAGGTGGTATGCACAGCACCTAGTGTATACACATGTGCCAAATGGTTTCCTCATGCTCAACGCACATTCGGGAGATATTGCCAACAGTGATAAGTTCTTCCAACAACGCCGCATATACTACGGAGAAGGAGGACTGATACAAGAGGTATGGTCTGCATTTCCTGCAGATAGAGATACCAGCGACGAGCTAGGAGGATTCTTCTATAGTGGTAGTGGAGGTATAACGGTAACACCCCCAGTAAGCTGGATCTTTGAACCCAACTTCCTGCTTTCCTATCCTGACAGAGCCATACACATAATGAGGTACAAGGACATACACGACAGGATGGAGTTGCTGTATCCTTATTTTGAATATCAGTTTGGCAATAGGAATGTAGATGTCTTGCCTGTGACAGATGGTTCTAAAACATACTGGCTTATGCCTCTATTGGTGAAATTGGATACTGCGAATGTTCCATGGAGCGCAGGCAATCCTATGTATAGATTGGTAGGGTATGCTTTGATAGACACCTTCGATGGTACGCCGACTGTTATGATCAAAGGTGATGACTTTTTCACCAACATGTTTGTTGATGGATACCAGGAGCATGTAACGCGAGAGATCCCTGTATGGCTGCAGGGTCAGCTGAGGTTCCCTGAGGAGCTCTTCTGGTGGAAGGTAACCATGTATGACTTTTACCATGTGACAGATGTATCCACGTTCATAGGTGCTAGGGAGTTCTATGAGATCCCTGTAGAGCTTTCGCCGTACTACATAATTGCAAAACCGCCAGGCTTTGATAAAACAGAGTACCTAGGTTTGCTATCATTGGAACTAAGAGGAGCTGCAGGGAGGAATCTTGCAGGTTACATGGTAGTAAGGAATGACTATCCAAATGATGGGGAGATGATATTTTACCAAGTACCACTGCAATCCGAGACCAAGCTACTGGGACCTACAGCTATAAGGGAAGCGCTTGATAGGGATCCTGACTTTGCACAGTTGAAGACATTGTTAAGAAATCCCAGGATAGGCGACAACATAATCTACAGGGTTGGAGACAATGACGTTTACTTCATGCCCGTATACACTGCAGGTGCTGGTGGTGTTGTTACACAGTTAGGTACTGTAGCTGCTGTAGGTGCTGCATTCACAGGCGAATATCATGTAGGTCTAGGTCAAAATGTCGAGGAAGCGTTCAAAGCGTACTTGGCAAAACTTGCTGGTGTTAGTGTGCCAGGTGGCTCGACTCGAATACAGATACTTGATCGGGAAGCAAAAATTACAAGCGTGTTGAAGTTGTTCGAAGACAAGAACATTTCAGTTGTAAAGCCTACGACGATAAGTGTGCCTTTAACATTCCAGGAAAAGCAGGTAATATACGATATCGATGATGACTTTGGAGAAGTGGAGAAAGCGATCAACAGCTTGATAGAGAAATGGCTAAAGGGAGATGCAAAACGTGTGTTGATGTGGGAACAGGGTGCAAACGTAAACTTCGGTGTTGTAACCATTGTTGATGGTGTAACTGAAGTGCATTACCTGACCGTTGAGGTAGGCGAAAAGACGTAGATGCTTTTACTGGTAGACAATATTTCTTCATACTTCAAAGACTTGAAAGAATGCCTGAATAAACTTGATGCGCAATATGTAATAAAAAAATATGATGAGCTGGATGGTCATTCCATAAGTAACTATGATGGGATTGTTCTGTCGGGAAGAGTTAAAAGTGCAAAAGAAATGAATGTGTCAAACATGCATATTCTAAGATCTGCATACAAAGATGATAAACCATTACTTGGCGTATGCTATGGTGCAGAGATCATGGCACTTGCATTCAACGGTTCGTTGCAGCGATTGAGTGACAGGATAATAGGAGATAATGATATTACGGTGAAGAAGGAAAATGTTCTAACAAATAAAAAATCGTTAAACGTATTTGAAAGTCATGGTTACCACATTGCAAGGTTGCCTGAAGAATTTACATGCGTAGCAGATTCAAGCAGTTGCAAATATGAAATTATAGCGCATACAAAAAAACCCATCTTTGGAACACAGTTCCATCCAGAAGTGAGTAGGGATGGCATGGAGATTCTTGGCAACTTTACGCGACTAACTAGAACCTAACCTAGTTTAGTTGTGGTTTACCTGAAACATAATCAAGTCTGGAAACTTGCGTATTCTCAACTCTTATATGCTCTCATATCTGCTAATTCTCAATAGATGAATATCAATGAGAGCGTATTGAGATGGTTTTATATAAAATTCAACAGATAGATAGCTTTTTAAGATAAATTATTACTACCTTTTTCTGATCACATTGGGCGAAATGGAAGATAAGGTAGCAGTGTTGGAAGACGAGATTAAAGCGCTGAAGAAAGAAGTTACCGTGCTGAAAAGAGCGTTAAGAAACAAGATAGCAAGGTATGAAGTAGGTCAGATAAAGCATGGGCGCGAAGTGCACTCGATAATAGAATAGAATAATTTAATTTCTTTCTTCTTTGCTAGAAAATTTCTTATTCGTTAACAAATAGTATTATTGTCTTAATGGATGTTGACAGCGGTATGGGATTCTCCATGCTGTGCCATACAAATATTTCTGCAAAGTAAATACCTTCTTCATCTGGAGTCCATGATATGCTCTGGGTTACTAACATGTCAGGATCAAGTACACCACCAATCCATTTCAATTCTACTGGAAAGCCGTCGTTATCCTTGATCTGTACTATGTATGCAAAACCTTGCTCGGCAGATAATTTGTTCTTAAGATCGGATTTGATCCATGCGCGCTCATTGGGAGCAAACTTGCCTATTCCGTTGCCCTGCTGATCAACAAGCGAAAGTCTTGACACACTGACCTTGTTGCCGACATCCATAGGATTACCTACACTCAGCAGACCAATTGGCATGGTAGAAAATTGTTCAGATTCTGCATAAAGTGTGTAGCTAATTATCGTTGGAACGCTTTCATGCACTTTAATGTTAAAACTTGCTTTTGCATTTGGTGCTATCGCGGATGGTTCCGTATCTACAGATGCAAATCCAATCACCCTTTGACTATCATCATAGAAAGTTGCATATACTTTGGACATTATAGCCGTCTTGTCACTGGTATTTCTGATCTCTCCGCTTACCCTGGCTTCGCTGATCCCATCAGAAAATTGATCGGTACTACTGATCTCAAGTGTTGCAGGTTTGTTCTGCCCCGTAGCGAATTTTATAATTTGGAGTTCGAAACTTTTTACGTTGGTGGCATAGTCTGCAGCACCCGCAATCATGAACGGTGCCTTCTGTCCTGGTGGTATAAGATCTATAACGGTTAACGCAGAACCAGAATCAAGAATGTTACCAGAGGGATCTATGAAGCTGCCCTTAACTTCTACGGATTTGATAGGTTCTTTGCCATCATTTATTACCTCACCTATTATTACTGGCATCCCACTCGAGTTGACGTAACTGGAATAATTCAAAAGCTTAACGCCTGGAGCACCATAAGCTGGAAATACTAGCAAACTAAGCAATAGTACAGTAATAGCTATAGGAAATGCTCTCATCATAGGATTTCATTGGCAAAAGTGATTAAATATTTATGAATTAAATTTTGTTGAGTGATTGCTTCTAGTAAGTTACATGGTGTACCAAATGATGTTAGAAAAGCCTCTCGAACTCCTTCGGAATAGTTGCCTTGACTTTGGCGTTAGAACCAGCTTCCTTCAGGCTGTCGTTTAGCCAGCTCTCAAACTTCTCATAGTGAGTCCAGCCTCTCGCGTTCCTGAAACCTTCGTACACGTCTATCATCTTTACTATGAATGGTATATCTAGTGTAACGGTGAAAAACGTCCATCCGAATAAGTTTGAGGGATCGCTAACTTCTAAATTACTCTTGTCATGCAGACCCCATTCCACACTGGCTATTGTATTTTCAATTAACTTCCTATCTGCGTCATAATTGCGTGTGGTTACCTCAAAGGTCTCTCTCACGGTAGTAAATACGTAAAATGGTATTAAAGATCATTGCGAGCTAACCTTTTATTGCCTTCACAATATGCTAGTGTGAATTGGCTAGCAAGAAAGGTATAGCGCTTACAGCAGGTATAATTGGAGGCTTCGTTGCAGCAAGTTTTCTGGTTTATTATGTTCCAACAGGACCACAGAGTGATGTAATTACTTTTGGGGATGCTACGCAGCGATTGGAGTTTGCTATGGACAGAAAGCAAGTCATAATTGATGAGTTCCAAACCATTTTCCAGGGTTGGGAGAATGGAGATATTGATAAGAATGCGTTCGATGCCGGCGTAGATGTTGCTCTTTCACAGGTTAATATGTTGACAACTGAGTTGCGAGGAAAGCAGATTCCCAGCGAATGGAATGATAGCTATGTTCTATTCATACAAGCGCTGGATAATTATAAATCGTATATTGAAAAGACAAAGGAATATACCAACTATAAATCTGCGGGTGAAACCAACCCTGCAGAAGATCAGAGCCGTCTTGATGCCATCTCAGAGGCATTTGACAGGGCAGAAAATTTAACGCAAGAATCTAGGAATACTATGCCCTAAACACGTTAAAATATTGATGTCGTGTAAATAGTAACGTGTCCGTCGATCTTTCGCACCTTAACAGGATGCAGAGATGGTTTTACAAGCGACAGCAAATGTGGGTCGAGCTGAGCATACTGAGTATTGTTTTATTGGTAATGCTTGAAATCTACATGTTTGTATCAGGATTTCCGCCGTTCATAGTGAATATTGCGCCAATACCAGTCGCGGCTATGCTTGGCATCATAATATCAGCTACTTTCTGGCGAGGCTCCTTGCCATTTGCTATTGTATTGTTAGGCGTTGCATGTGTAGCTGGAGGAATGTTTGTGATGCCGTATGCCCTGTTGCATGGACTTGCACCGCAAGCGAAATTAATTTCGTACACTGTTTTAACATTTACAATTGGTATTGGCACTTTGATCACCAGCATCGTAATGGTCTACAAACCGAATCTGCTTTATGCAAAGAACAGGCCGAAGGACGAACGACCTACACCGATATGGAGCAGGAAGATGGCAGGAGCAGAGGTATTGACTCCGTTACGTAAATTGCTGTCTGAGAATGAGTTGTACATACTTCCAAACTACAATCATGTGATGGTATCGATAAATGGTGTAACATACAAGGTTCCACCAGATGAAGCTGTGCCTAAAGACAGCAAGGTGTTAAGGGATAATGGATACTTCATTGGTTTCCGAAAAATATACGATGGTTACTTCTTCTGACTTTTAATTACAAAATCTGATTACAGGAAATACTTATTAGAAACGAGATTTCCTTTTATCCGATCATACTATGGGAAAAGAAGAAATCAACGTAGTTGGAGTAAACGTTCTGAAGCAAAATGGTTTGAATGTAGATGAACTGATAAAAATGCTGGTATACAATGCTTCAGTAGAATTCACTGCATACTACTATTTCACAAACCTTAGGGCGCATTGTACTGGTGCTGATGGTGAAAGTATCAAGGGAGTAATTGAGGATGCACGCCTAGAAGATCTGAGTCACTTTGAATCATGTCTATCAAGAATTTACGAGCTTGGAGGAGAGTTGCCAAATGATGCAACTGAATTTATCAAAATGTCTGGCTGTGAATTTCTACAATTACCGACAAACAAGACGGACATCAAGGAAATACTGAAGAAATGTCTTGCAGCAGAGCAAGGAGCTATTGTAAACTGGAACAAAGTGTGTAGAATGACGTATGACAAAGACCCTGCCACATATGATGTGGCGAAAGACATTATTAGAGAAGAAATAGAACATGAAGCTTGGTTCCTAGAGCTTTTGCATGGAAGGCCATCGGGTCATATGAGGAGAAGGTTTCCAGGAGAAAGACCGCATAC
>CAYJTD010000085.1:0-471 GCA_964372525.1 uncultured Nitrosopumilales archaeon
TGCAAGGGCAGAACTTTTGTCAGTTGCATTTGCAGGCAAGGGACAGCATCAGGATGCAGGCGCAAAGGCAGTACACTTGGCGCCAAACACTACATCAAGGATAACATCCAAGTCAGTTAGCAGGGATAATGGAAGGTCAACATATAGAGGGCTGTTACATGTCGCAAAGGGCGCAACAAATGTCAAATCAACGGTACGATGTGACGCATTGCTTATCGATGAAATCTCTAGGACAGATACGTATCCATACATAGAGGTAAACGAGGATGATGCCACTATTACACACGAGGCAACTGTAGGCAAGATAGGCGAGGATCAGATATTCTACCTGATGAGCAGGGGATTTACAGAGTCTGAGGCATTGAACATGATAGTGACTGGGTTCTTAGAAGTATTCACAAAGACGCTTCCGATGGAATACGCAGTAGAATTCAACAGAATGATACAGCTAGAGATGGAAGGTTCTGTAGG
>CAYJTD010000085.1:481-1502 GCA_964372525.1 uncultured Nitrosopumilales archaeon
CCATGGAAAATCACGCTCTATCATCACTTAAGGACGATTACGTTAGGGCACTAAGTGAAAAAGAACCTAAATGGTTAGCTGAGATCAGGCAGAATTCTTTTTCTTATTATCAGAATCTAGATTCTGAAGTTTCACCATTGTACAACAAATATTCAGACGTTAGTGCCCTAAAGCCTGATCAGATATTTCTCTCCTTAGATCATAGAGCAAACGAACATTTTTCTGAATTAAACCATAGGATTGATGAGGCCAAATCTGGTATATGTGCAGTGCATGTAGGTAATAATCTAAATTCTGTTTACATACCAGAAGAACTAAAGAGCAAAGGTGTAATAATTGAAGGCATGACCAATGCACTGAAGAACCACGAAGAACTTGTCAAAAGATTTCTTACCAATAACATTGACCCAACCGAAGACAAATTTCTTGCACTGGAATGTTCTTTATTCAACGGCGGAGTTTTTGTCTATATACCAAAAAATTTGTCATTAGAACAACCAATCACTATAATTAACACATTGACTGATGATGGTATTTCGAGTGTTGCTAGGAACATATTCTTCTTGGATGAAAGTAGTACCGCAAATATAATACAAGAACTTTATGCGCCACCAAATGCAGATGGAAAGGTACAGCAGACCTACTTTGAGTTGTTGGAGACTCACATTTCTAAAAATGCTAATCTCGAACTCGTTACACTACAAGCAATGGGTAATGAGAACATGCATATTTCAAACAGGAAGGCATTCGTAGAGAGAGACGGTAGGATAAACTGGTGCATAGGTGCCTTTGGTAGCAGTCTTTCTAGATACAAGGTAGATAACTTGCTCAAAGGGGAAGGTGCATATGCTGAACATTCTGACATCATTTTCGGGAACAAAAATCAGGCATTTGATATAACAGCCGATTTGACACACCTAGCGCCAAATACTCGGGGGAGAGTATTAGCAAAGAGTGTGTTGAAGGATACTGCAAAATCATTGTTCAAGGGGATGATAAAGATCAGCAAGAATGCAAAAGC
>CAYJTD010000085.1:1512-6920 GCA_964372525.1 uncultured Nitrosopumilales archaeon
CACGCAGTTTTATTAGACAAAGGTGCAAAATCCGATGCTATACCTGGACTCGAAATAGAAACAAACGAAGTGAAGGCTACGCATTCAGCATCCGTAGCACAAATGGACGAAGACCAGATGTTCTACCTTATGAGCAGGGGTTTCAGCAAGGAATCTGCTAGACGCATAATAGTTGATGGATTCCTAGAACCGTTAGCAAGAAGGATGAGTCCCAAAGTAAGAGCTTGGATCAGTTATTTAATCGATAGCAAGTGGCAAGGAAGACCGTTGATACTAAAGCCCGATGAAATAATGCGTGAAATGATAGAGGTTGAAGAAGCCAGAGTTACAGATACAGACATTTTTGAAAAACACTACAAGTACAGGTAATCCAAATGGGATGGGTGAAGGCAGCAAATGCCAAGGATATCAGCGAGGGAGAGATTCTAAGTGTGGACCTAGAAGGAAGAGAGATGATGCTTATCAAACAAAACGATAAGATCAGTGCACTAGATAGAGTATGCACACATGAACGCGCCGATCTTTCTCTAGGTTTTCTTGGTGCAAATTATGTAACATGCCCTCTACATTTATCACAGTTTGAGATAAAAACTGGAAAAGCTTTGAATCCACCAGCGGAACAGCCATTAAAATCGTATAACGTTAAAATAGAAGAAAATGCAATTTATGTATTGTTGGAGTAGTTTGTAATGAAAACCAGTATAATAGATATTGAAAAGATACGCCAAGATTTTCCAATACTTACCAGAAGGGTAAGAGATAACAAACCATTAGTTTACCTTGATAATGCTGCTACTACGCAAAAACCAAAGCAGGTCATAGAGGCTATACATGATTACTATATGCGTTATAATGCCAACGTGCATAGAGCCGTGTATCAACTTGCTGAAGAAGCTACCAATGCGTATGAAGGTGCCAGAGAAAGAGTAGCCAAGTTCATCAATGCTGATAGAGAAGAGATCGTGTTTGTTAGGAAGGCTACCGAAGCTATTAACTTGGGTGCGTATGCTTGGGGCAGGGATAATGTTAGCAAGGGCGATAGAGTTGTAATAACAGAGTTTGAGCATCATAGCAACATAGTTCCATGGCAGTTGCTTACGCAGGAGAAGAGTGCTAAACTGGAATATATCAGAATAAACGATGATGGATTACTAATACTGGATGATCTATATGGTGCGTTGGACAAGAATGATGTAAAATTGGTTTCTGTCAGTCATATGTCTAATGTTTTGGGAACTATTGCACCAGCAAATGAAATAGTGAAGACATGCCATGCAAAGAACGTTCCTGTTCTTATTGATGGCGCGCAGTCAGTTCCGCACATGCCTATAGATGTTAAGAGTATGGATTGTGACTTTATAGCGTTTTCAGCGCACAAGATGCTTGGACCAACGGGTGTCGGTGTGCTATATGGTAAGAAGGAGTATCTAGAAAAGATGAAACCATTCATTGCTGGAAGTGATATGATAAGGGAAGTGCACAAGTACGAAACCAGATGGAACGATCTTCCATGGAAGTACGAATCTGGCACTCCAAACATTGCAGACGTCATAGGATATGGTGTTGCAATAGACTATCTTAGCAATATAGGAATGGACAATGTCAGGGCACATGAGAAGGAGCTGACTAGGTATGCTTTGGATAGAATAACTGGTGTGAAAGGAATGCATGTGTATGGTACACGGGATGTTGAGAAACGTGGTGGCGTAATCTCCTTTAACTTGGGAGACATTCACCCTCATGATCTTTCTACTATATTAGATGAAGATGGTATTGCGATCAGATCAGGACATCATTGTGCACAGCCATTGATGGAACTTCTTGGGGTTGCAGCTACATCCAGAGCCAGTTTTTACATTTACAATACAAAAGAGGAAGTAGACGCACTAATAAACTCCTTAGATAGAGCTAGAGTAATATTCAGGATATAGGAAGTGAAAGTATGGGAAGCGCAGATATCTATAGGGAAATAATATTGGATTACTACAGAAATCCAAGAAACTACGGTAAGATAGATGCTCCTGATATCACAATCAGGGACAGTAACCCATTATGTGGTGATGAAATCGAGATACATGTAAAGTTTGATGGTGATAAAGTAAAAGATGTTAAATTTACTGGCAAAGGATGCGCTATTAGCCAGGCAAGCGCATCTATGTTAACTGAAATGATCATGGGAAAGAATTTGGAAGATGTAAAAAAAGTTGGCAAAGACGATATACTAGAGTCACTTGGATTGCCGAACCTTGGACCTGCAAGGATAAAATGCGCGCTGCTATCGTTAAAGACACTCAAACTTGGCATGTATGGTTACGTAGTAGAGAAACTTGGTAGTGCCGACGCAGAAAAACTCAAAGAAGAAGCATCAAAACTATTCTAAACTTACGCATTTTTCTTACCATCATATTTCTTGGCTGCCATTTCAAGAACTTCTATCATTGGCAATCGCTTACCTGCTAGATACAATACTAATGCGCCACCAGCAGTGCTTACATGGTCTATCTGATCGCTTAAACCAAGCTTCTGCAGTGCTGCTGTGAGGTGTCCTCCACTTACAATGGTTGTGCTTAAAGAGGATGCTACTGCTTTGAGAAGATTTTCAGTACCAAAACTATAATCGGGTCTTTCAAATGCACCAGCTGGACCACTTATGAAGACAGTTCCTGCGCCCTTGATTATCTTTGCATAACTTTCAACTGTTTTGTGGCCAATATCAAGAATTACATCATTTTCATCCAAATCCTCAATGTCCTTCTCTACCCTTTCTCCATTCCTTTCAATAGCAAAATCGAGAGGTGATGTGAACACATTAGGATATTTCAGCATGAGTTTCTGAGCTTTTTCTATAAGAACTTCTTCCTTTGCTATTCTCGTGCTGGTTTTCATCTTTCCTTCAGCACTTAAGAACAGGTTACTGATCAATCCAGTTAACAATACCTGATCAGCCCTTCCACCTCGGATCAATGTATCTATAGCGTCCAACCGGTCAGAAATTTTCGAGCCTCCTAACACAACTATGAACGGTGCCTTGGCAACAGTAAGGATATTGTCAAGTGATTTAACTTCACTTGCAACTAGTCTTCCACCGCAGGACGGTAAAAGATATGGAAAACCAACTATAGATGGGTGGGCTCTATGGGCACTGGGAAAACAATCCAGAACGCATGCATCAAACAATTCGCTTAAACGGTTTACCATAATTGTATTAGCGGCTTCAGCTGGAACAAATTCATAATTTTCTTCAGCACAGAATCGCAAATTATCAAGAATTAAAACGTCACCATCGTTCAGGTTTGATATACGCTTTCTGGCTTCTGGGCCTATTACATCTTCCACATAATCAACTTTCTTGCCTAGAATCTTCTCAAGCACTTTAGCATGTTGTTCCAAGCCAATATAGTCATACCTTCCCACCCTTCCTTGATGTGAACCGACAACAACCTTTGCATGGTGCAGATCTCTGATCGTTATACTAGCCTCGTTTATTCGACTTGCCTCAATAATATCGAGTCTTTGCGGATGGATAGGAACATTCATGTCAACACGAATAAAGACTGTTTTACCTGCTAGGTCTAAATCATCAAGTGTTAATATGCGCACATCCTTACTACTTTGGGAAAGCATTAAAAATCTTTAGACTAGTTCAGTATCAGAGGAAAGAGATTTTTATTCGTCTAGGTCAATTTAGCCATGCTTAAAGAAGGTAGAAAGGCACCAGATTTCAAGTTACCAGATCAAAATGGTACTACCATAAAACTTTCTGATTACAGGGGTAAGAAAGTCGCATTATATTTTTATGTGCATGATTTTACGCCTGGTTGCACAAATCAATCCTGCAGTATGAGGGATGGCGAGAAAAAGTTGAAGAGAGCTGGAATAGTGACAATAGGGATAAGCACTGATAGTGTTGAATCACACAAAAAGTTTGCTCAAAAATATGAACTACCGTTCGTTGTACTTTCTGATAAAGATGCCAAAATTGCAAAAAAATACGGCGTACATGGTATGAAGACCTTCATGGGTAGGAAGTTTATGGGTGTAAAGAGGACTACGTTTCTGATCGATGAAAAAGGCGTGATAGTGAAGATTATGCCAAAAGTGAATGTGAAGCATCATGCCGATGAAGTCTTGGGCACATTCAAGCAAATCAGCTGATCTTAAATTGTAACTTTCAATAGTTATAACTTATATTATTAAACCAAAACTTCCACAGATAACTTATGCTGAGCATCAGAAACGCGGTAGTAAATATACGTTCTATTAGATTTGTGCTATTGATAGCTATTTTTATAACAATAAGCATACTTGTGCAATCTGGTGCAACTGTTACTTTCGATGAATCTGCAATAGCTGCAACAGCTAATGCACGAAATACTCCAATGGATGCTACAATGATAGTAATAACAACATCATCAGATCTCTTTCCTGTTTATTTCTCTCCCATGATTATATTCTCCTTCCTTCTTCTGATCAGGAAGAAGACGAGGAGAGTAGGTTCAATACTTTTGCTAGCAATAGTGCTCTCAACATTGATGACTGCATATGTCAAAGAGTTTGTTGATAGGGAAAGACCGATAGCGTATGAGTTTGAACCAGATCTAGGTTTTGATTATAAACCAGAGCAGGATATAATATCTAGATTCACAAGTTCTTTTCCATCAGGGCACGCAGCTAGAAGCGCGGCATTTGCACTGATAGTAAGTTTCATAATTAGAAATAGGACTGTATTGGGAATGCCAGCCGGCGTGCTTATGTGGATATTCCCAGTTGCTGTTGCTTTCAGCAGAGTGTATATAGGTGCACATTATCCTACCGATGTCATCGCCGGCGTCGTGTTTGGAATGATAGTGGCAAACGCATTAAGTAGGATTCTGAAACTTGAGCCTACAAAACAGCTACGCATGTAATTTATCTAGTCTTTCTTGGCTAACGAGAATTATGGCATAATGTTCAGGATCGTGGTGATATACGAAATATTTTACATTGTCCGTATATTTTTGCATTCTAAGTCCTTTGTTCAACTCATTTACAATCGTATATCCAATCCTTCTTGCCAAATTTTTATCCTTGGGTATCAATATCTTGAATCCCGATTCTTTTTTAAAGTCCATTGAAAGTATTTCGTTCAAAACCTTGAATGTATCAGAATAATCGTTAACATCGAAAGTGTGGCTAGTGGGGATTTGTGAAGGATGTATCTCCATCAACTAACCTTGCCTTTTGTTCTTTAAATATTATGCGTGAACAGATTTGATATTTAGTGTTGAGTTAAAAGATAGTATGAGTATTGTTATTCAATGCATTTAACTTTGCTGTATATTATTATAAAACCCAAGTCAAATTTTTCTGCATGTATCTTATCCTAGAATTAGTTCACCCCCTAGTAAATAGAATAAGATCTAGATGGG
>CAYJTD010000086.1:0-6855 GCA_964372525.1 uncultured Nitrosopumilales archaeon
AAATTCAGCATCAACTCCTAAATTTTTGAGGTTATTAAGAAAGATCTTGCGAATGTCTTTATCCAAGGATTCTTAATCGTTTTACAAGTCCAATAGGCATATTGCTCCGTCAAATAAAGATTTCAAATATCAGTTAACATTTATTAGTCATTGAAATGTTCGAATTTTAATGACAGAGCAGGCCTTACGCTCTTCGTTATCTTTTGATAAGCAAGTTGTCGTTATTACCGGTAGTGGAACTGGAATAGGGCAGGCGATAGCTAAAAAGTTTGCTGAACGTGGTGCTAGCATAGTAATCATGGGAAGGAGGAAGGAACCGTTAGACGAAACTGCTGCTATTCTGAATGACATAATCAAAAATGCGGGTAGCTCTGGAAGAGTTAGATCATTTCCTGGAATTGATGTAAGTGATGAAGAAGGAATCACGGGTATGTTTGCTGATATAAAGAAAGAGTTCGGCAAAATCGACATTGTGGTCAACAATGCTGGTGTTTCAGGACCTGTAATAAGTTTCCCTTCACAACCCTACAATGACTTCAAAGATTGTGTAGCCATACATCTTACAGGGACTTTCTGGACTTCCGTACAAGCATTGCAATGTATGGATAAAGGTGGTAAGATCATCACAGTTGCTACATTTTTCACTGAAGAGAATCCGTATCAACAAAGACCCTACAGATTTAGGAGTCCATATACATCAGCACAAGGAGCTAAAAATAGACTTGCCGAAGCGCTAGCTTGGGAATTAGTACCTAGAGAAATACGTTCCATATCAACCAATCCCGGACCTGTTCATTCTGACAGAATTTACAAAACTGTGTATCCAAAGGCAGCTGCAGAATTTGTTAGAATAGGTGGATTTCCTGGCCTGACATCAACTGAGGTTGAAAAGGTTACTGCAAAGGCACTCCCAGCATTAGGAGACCCTGACGATGTTGTTAACAATGCTGTAATGACTGTTGCTAACGAAATTGCTGAGGTAAGAGGTAGTAATCAGGATATTCAACAAATTGCAAAAACAGTGAAGGACTGCTTGGCAAAGATGCAAGAGATAGCTGAGAAGATACAGAATAATACTAGTAAAATGATCGTTGACAATCAGTTCCTATCTCAAGAAGAAACTGCGGATATTGTTTTACATCTAGCAGATGATACTATCAGCAGGCTCATCAATGGAAGGGTAGTACCTGCTGATAGAGTCTTTTACCCGGTGCAACCATTGATTGCATGTAGCATCCCATTAGATGATCAGGTGGATTTGAAGAACAAAGTGTTGGTATTTACTGTGACATCTACTGATAAAAAGGATCATGGTAGAGTAAAGGCACTTGTCGATGCTTGTATGGATGCTGGTGCCAAATGTGTTATACTCTTCTCCAAAGACAATGATGAATCCAAATTAACTGATTTCTCACAGCATCATTTCCATGTTATAGATTTGGCTGACGAAAATACAGTAAGAAAGATCTTTGAGACCGTGACTCAGAAATTTGGCAAACCTGATTCCGTAGTACACGTTACCGGTGATTATAACTATGAACAAGATCTAACAAAGTTAACTAGAGCAGAATGGGATTCTCTAGTTGACAGATATATCAATATACCTGCTTTAGTAGGCAAAGAAGCCATTAATGTAATGGTACCAGGCGCGTTAGTAGAACCATCAAAATACAAGAACAGCACAGGTTCCATAGTGATAATTGGTCCCGATGCACCTATTGGAAAAAAAGTGCCTGGACTGATCAGAGCTAGGGCAGAAGTGTTTAGAGGAGCATTAAGACCATTTACTGCGACTGTTAACCAGGAACTAACTGATGCGTTAGATTCAATGATCAGAGTTTACTTGTTGTTGCCAGGTAATGTGAGTGGCTCGGAACCAGATCTAAAGAAGCTAGTAGATACGAGTCTGTACTTTGCGTCTGGGAAAGCACAGAACAGAACTGAAGTGATCTATTATCCAGACGAGTCCAGATAATGTATGGGTTTCATAGAATTGTGCTAAGGAACTCCATTTAGTGGGTCTCTAAATAATCTCATTTTATACTAAAATCGATTTGGTAGCAACAGAAAGCAATACACGTTCAATTGTAAAAGCATTGACATACAGGGCTATAGCTACTCTGCTTTTGGCGGTGATATCATGGATTTTTACTGGTGACCCGTTACAAACTTCCATTATAACCATACTGTTCTCAGTATTCTCAACAGTGGAATACTTCATACATGAGAGGATCTGGACTATGATACACTGGGGAAATATAACACATGAGTATTCTACGACAAGAGAAAGAACTAGATCTGAAACTAAAATTTAGGAACTAAAACAATTCATCACCTAAGAACTTCGCAGCTACTGCAAACAATCCTATAGATAGCAATATTTGCAATATCTTTTCCTTTATTGTAAGTGACAGTTTTGCACCTAATTGTGCGCCTGCAAATGCTCCTCCAACAAGTATTGCCGCAATTAAATAATCAGGATGTCCTAATGCTACGTGCGTAAATAACCCAACTACAGAAGTTATTAGTAGTATGAATTGTGATGTTGGAGCTGAACTGTGTACGGACATTCCAAGAAGAGCTACCATTACAGGCACAAAGATAACTCCACCGCCTACACCGAAAAGACTAGCGAGTATACCAGCAAAGAAACTAGATGCGTAGCATAAAGCCATTATCCCGCTAGAGCGCTGTATCGATCGTTCCTTTAACGTATTTTTGCGCAGTATGTATATCGATGTTCCTATCAGTACTAATGCGAAATATAATTTGAACTCGGATAGTGAAATGAAACTCGAAATATATGCGCCTATTATTGCGCCGGGTATTGCAAACGCAGCAAACTTGATTCCTAAAACATAATCAATTCTCTTCTGTTTGGCATATGCAATTGTAGATGAAGCTGAATTTGAAAAAACTGCAAACAAACTCGTACTTGCAATCTGGGATGGGTTAAGGCTCATGAATGTGAGGGCAGGAACAATTATGAAGCCGCCTCCAAGTCCCAGCAACGCACCGAGAGTTCCAGCTCCGAAACTAACAACGATCAGTATTAGAATTTCATGTAAAAGTACTACTGCAAACACCTTTGCAGATAGAACAACACAGAGTATATAAAGAAAGATGGATTGTTTAGTGAAGAGAAGTCTTGAGGATTATATTGATTGGGTTTGGAGTTGTTGGCCAGAACCTAGCCAAGTTGTTACTGTCAAGAAATGAGGATCTATATGCCTTGTATGGCATGAAACCAAGAATAGTTGCCGTTGTAGATAGTAAAGGTTCTGTAGTTTCTGAATCAGGTTTGGATTTGCAGAAATTACTTGATGTAAAAAAGGCCCAAAGTACTGTAGCAAAGTATGAAAATGGTGGGAAGAAAAGTGTGGAAGAAATTATAGAATCTATTGATGCAGAAGTATTAATTGAGCTGGGTCCAACAAATCTGAAAACGGGGGAACCAGGAATACATAACATAACCACTGCTATAAAGAATGGCAAAAACGTAATTACTACCAATAAAGGACCCTTGGCACTTGCGTTGCCATCTTTGATCGAACTTGCTGATTACAACAATGTGATTTTACGATTTAGTGGAACTGTGGGAGGAGGCACTCCTATACTCGAATTCGCAAAGAGATGCCTCAAGGGTGACACGATAAGATCATTTCGTGGTATACTTAATGGGACTACAAATTACATACTTACAAAAATGGAGAGCGGTCTTACCTTTAAAGATGCATTAGCAGATGCTACGAAGAATGGATATGCGGAAGCAGACCCGTCATTAGACATAGATGGTTACGACGCAGCTGCAAAACTGGTAATAATGGCCAACTGGGTGATGAATATGAAGGTCACGATGAAAGATGTTAACTTTACAGGAATAAGGAATGTTAGCGTTGATGACATGAAGAATGCGCTTAAGAAGAAGAATGCAATAAAACTAATTGCTTCAAGTAACAAGGAATTGATGGTGAAACCAACTGAAGTACCTAAGAACGATCCACTATGTGTAAATGGAACTTTAAATGCAGTAACCTTTTCATCAGAATATTCTGGGCATCAAACAATAATTGGCAGAGGCGCTGGTGGTATGGAGACTGCCAGTGCTGTGCTGCGTGACTTGATAGAGATAAGAGAGGCCATGAGTAAGGTTTGAGAAAGTATACACTTTCAAAGAGTGATTCTAATGAAATACTGGAATTCGTGAATGCAAAGTGGCCGAAAAATGTTTTACCAGAGAAACTCAAAGGACTGCAGGTAATTGAGCTTGAAGAAAACCATGGTATCTTAATCGGTGACGGTTTTCTTGCTGTTCAAGTGGGCAAAAAAATTCTACCACTGCTAGTAAATGAAGACGTATTGAAATCATTTCCCAGCATTAACGTGGATATGGGAGCTGTAAAGTTCGTCTGCAATGGAGCTAAGGTAATGCGTCCGGGAATTGTTAACATGGATGAATTCAATGCTGAGGATATAGTTGTTGTAAAGGACGACAAACATGGAAAGTACCTTGCTGTTGGTATTTCTTTGGTTTCAAGCAATGAAGCTCAAGCAATGAGTAAAGGACCAGTAATTGATAACATGCATTATGTGAGTGACGAATTTTGGGAGGCGTACAAGGAAAACAAATGATTAATTAGACTTAACTAAATTTAATAGATTCTTCCTTGCAGCCGGTTTTAGTTATGATCAGCATGTCTACCCCATCACCGCTAGCAGCATCTCTGGAAACAGCCGAACGTATAGCCTTAATCGCAAGTTCTTTGGCTTCCTTCTCGCTCAGACCAGGTTTGTATGATGTTTCTATAACACCTATAGCCATTTCGGCACCAGTGCCAGCAGCCGCAAAATCATCCGGCAACAACGAACCCATTGGATCTAATGTGTATATCACAGGCTTGCCATCAACACCGCCAATTATTACCTGAGTTAGCAATGGAAAGTATCTTCTTTCAAACAACATGACAGATACTAACTTTGCAATAGAATTTGGAGGCATGGGTCTTCTGGTCTCCAAGGCCTTGATCTTTGCTAGAGCTTCGATCTGTCTGATCAGAACCTGCATGTCTGCTACCATACCAGCACATGCGGCACCAGCATGATCGGTAATGCGGAAAGTCTTCTTGCCGCCTTTGCTGACTATATATGTTCCAAATGCTATTCTCTTCTCTGCTGCAAGTATGACACCCTTGTCAAAGGTTACACCGACAGCTGTTGCACCTGGCATGAATTGGTCAAACGCCATGAGCATCACTCAAGAACATGGTAAATTTAGTTCTTTCTATTACCTTTTTACCTTATCAAACTTTTTCATAACTACTGGTATCTCATCAACAAGATCGGTAGGCAGTATATGCAGACCTAACCTCTTGTATGCTCTGTTACCAGCTGCACCGTTAATGTATATACCAGCTAATGAGGCATTCAATGGGCTCATACCCTTTGCCAAAAGACCAGCTGTAAGACCAGACAATACGTCACCAGTACCGCCAACTGTCATTGCGCTGTTGTGGGTCTTATTTACAAATACCTTAGTTCCATCAGATATTACATCGATCCAGCCTTTAAGCAGTACAGTAACTCTATGTTTTGACGCGAATTTTTTCACGTTATCAATTTTCTCCTTCTCACTCTTTCCAGCTTTATAACCAAAGACTCGTTCAAACTCACCAGCATGCGGTGTTAGCACAACTTGTCTCTTGCTAACTGCTGGCAAAACATCGGGAACTAAAGCACTTGCATCTAGCAACACCTTTGAATTCATTACTTCAAGTTCTCCTATCAAATTTGTCAACGCATCAACCTTGGCAATGCTTAAGCCCATACCTATGGCAGCTGCGTCTACTTTCTTTGGCAACATGGCCTTCAGCCTGTTGACACTTCCAACAGTGAGTCGATCATCTGGCAAAGGTAACACGATCAAACTTGGTGAATAAGAACGCAGAGCGATAGAGATGGACTTTGGGACTGCAACATATACCAGATCAGCGCCACTACGCATAGCAGCTAATGAGGCAAGTAGGGGAGCGCCATGATATGTCCTGCTGCCTCCAACTACAAGAACAACGCCATTGTCGCCTTTTTTCGACTGGCTTGACCTTGCAGGTATAAGCTTTGCAATTAGTTTGTTGCTAATTGTTAACGCTGTCATGCTACCACTGGGTAAACCTTCCTCGCAAAGACTAGATAAGCAGTATGCCCTATCATCCTGAACGATGGCCTAGTCATCCCTTCCCTACCCTCAATATGACGCATAATTATTTCCGTACACTCTATATCTGTAAAATTATTTTCCTTGAGCGATGTTGCCAGTTTCTCGACCTGGTTCATGGTAGGGCATATGGCTACAAAACATCCACTCCCCTTCAGATACTTGTGAACATGCGGCACGACTGTCCACGGATCTCCTAAATCGACAACGGTAAGATCAGCGTCTTTCACATCTATACCTTCCTTGATATCTAACTGATTCATAGTAACAAACTTGTCTAGGCCAACTTTCTCTATATTCTTCTTTGCAACCTCCATAAATTCTGGCCTTACATCAAAAGTGTAGACATGACCATTAGGTTTTACAATGCTGGCCATGAAAGTTGTTAATGCTCCACTGCCTGTTCCTATTTCTAGCACAATACAGCCATTACTCAAACCTGTCCGTGCTGCTATGTAACCCAAATCCTTAGGATACACTATCTGTGTCTTTCTTTCGCTCTTCATTATGAAATCATGTATTGTGGGTTTCAAAATGTAGACATCTTTATCTTTTGGAGTCTTTATGCAACTGCCATACTCCAAACCTATAACACTATCAAGATCAATTACACCAAGATGCGTATGCATCTTCTTTCCTTTAGC